>NZ_DGMH01000058.1:4666-38923 GCF_002388305.1 Sulfitobacter sp. UBA4523 | reverse complement strand
CCTATATCTGCTGTCTCCCGCCACACGTCATAAAGGGGATGAAGGCTGCTTTGACACTCTTCCGCGTAGATCGGTCGAGGATGCATGTCCGGGCGGATGGAGCCGTCTAGGTTGACTTTGCTATCCCTCAAAATATTTGCGGCTTGTAGCTCGAATATCGCTTTAAGAAAGGGTGTTGAGTATGCTGGTCGCCCGGTGGATGCGTCCTCGATCGTGTCCGGGTCGCCAAAGGCGGTGATCATCACGGCACTTTCTGGTTTCCAGTTCATGCCGACCCAAAGGCGCCGATCATAGTCTTTAAGCTGCACCTTATCAAAGCCATTGATATCGACGACACGTTTGCGTTCATCATCCGATATTTTTAACGCTGAGAACACGCCGGTATCTTGGATCCGATAACGCCTGTGGATCATTTCTGGTATGCCGAAGAACGTAACATTTATGTCCGGATAATCAGGCGCGAGCGTAGGCCACGCTTCACGCCAAGCACCTACATGTGAGTTGCCAAAAATGATGAGATTCATCATGCTTTCGCCACTCCTATATCAGCAAATTGGTTCAATAGAACCTCTTCGCAACGTGCATCCATATCGTCGCCTGTAAGGGGCATTTCCGCCTCGGAAAGCACGGTGGCACCCATTCGATCTTCAAACCCGTAAGCGCGCTTTAGGATTGTCATAACCGTTTGCACACCCTCAGGGGTGACATCGCGCAAATTGGGTGCGAAAAACTGTCCTTTCGAACGCGGTGAATTAATAATCTCGTAGGATGGGAAATAGTCGACGTTCGCAAAGTCGGAAGCCAGTTCGTCGCAAGCGGCCCTTAACACAGCCTTTGATCTCATTGTCGCGATCTCTACATGGGTGCCGCTCGCTGTCGCAGCCAGAGGGATAGGTGATACGGTAATCAAGAACTTCATGTTGGGGTTAAGCGTCTGCGCGAGCCTCATGAACTCTCGAAAGTCGTCAACGACGGTGCGCGTTGTATAGTTCTTGAAGCTATGAACCGTAGGATCAAAGCTGCCGCCTAACGTACCGGGTGCCAGGGAAAATACGGTTTGAGTTTCGGTATGAAGCCATGCCTCTGTGAGGCCGAAGGTGAAAACAAACATATCGCAAGACTGCATCATCTTAACGATACATGCCAAGTGACGCGCGCGATGCCATATGACAGCCTCGGGGGTTTCTAATCCGGTAGGTTCAACGTTTGGTCGCTGTGAGTCCACAAACCGGTCTTTTAAGGCCCAAACGGGTTCCGCTGGGGTAAATCGCCCAGTGGCCTCTTTCAAGATTTGCAGCAAATGCGCAACCGTATAGATATTGCCGTAGCGCGCTGAATACGTGGAATATCCATAATCCTTGGCGAGGTTCTCAGGTGTACCTGGGGGCGCAGGTTCGGCATCAATAACGCTTAACCCAGATTGTCTGAGCGCCCGCCCGACATGTTGCGCAAAACATGATCCTGCGGTCGCAATCCTCATGTCATTCATCAACGGGAACTTGGGCCTGAAAATGTCTGAAGAGGCTACCTCAATGCGTTTTTCGACGGCAATTTTCCAAAAAGCGCGTCTTTCTATGCCGTTATAAGGCGATCTTGACATATAAAGAACCTAAATAAACATAAGTGGATTTGGCCGCTGAGCCTTCTCTCGACGATTAAATTGTAAAATAAGTATGATGGTCAACGGCTTTGTGGCCTGGACGATCTGAAGTGGTCCCATCTTTTCGGACAGTTTTGCAGCTTCTTTAAGGTGTATCGGGTTTAGGTTCATGCTGCTTTTTGCTGTTCTAAGCCCGCCCAGTATGCGTCGTCGGGCGTCTGCCGATCAAGCGCGGAATGGGGTCGCTCAGTATTGTAGAATTTGATCCATTTCTTGATGACGCGTCGGGCCTGGAAGCCATCGCTGATCTCTTCGAGATAGATTGCCTCCTGCTTCAGTGATCGCCAGAGGCGCTCGATGAAGATGTTGCTCCTTTGCCCGGCAGGGTTATGCGCAGCAAGATTCCGAGAGGGGAGATAGGCCCGCGCCCATCCATTGAGATGCGCACGCCTTGGAAGCAATCTACAAACGCCCTACAACTAGCCAGCCGCACTCGCGGCGCATCCGGTCTATCACTCGCCATTGTGCTTGACCCAATAGCGCACAAGTCTCCTCTGCTGAGGAAGATTCAGATCGAGCGCCGCAATCAGGTCTGGTGCGCTGATATCACCTTCGTGCCGGTCAAGAACGGCTTCCTGTACCTAGTCGCCATCATGGATTGGGCCACGCGCAAGGTGTTGAGTTGGAGACTGAGCAACACGATACACGCGGACTTTTGCGTTGACGCCTTAAACGAGGCAATCGCCAAACACGGCCCGCGTTAGACCAAGAATACGGACCAATGCAGCCAGTTCACCGGATCGGCATGGATAGCTACACTGACTGAAGCAGGGGTACGCCTTCCGATGGGTGGCGCGGTCAATACCTGAACAGCACACTTATTGAACGATTGTGGCGCAGCCTCAAACAGGAAGCGATTCATCTCGAAGAGATCAACGACGGTTTCCAGACGCAAAGGGTCGTCAAAAACAAAAACTGGGTTGCATTCTACAGCACCGAGCGGACCCATTCCGCGCTTGATCGGCAAACGCGGAACGATGAAAATTGGGCAGGCTTGGAAGAGCAAAAAGCAGCATGAAATCTAAACCCGATACACCTTAGAAAAGCTGCAAAACTGCTGGGACCACTTCAAACTTAGGCACGCCGAGTTTCGATCAATTCCACCAAAGCCACTTGTTGGGTAAGCGTGAGTTTTTTAAGACTTTCGACCAATGTATTGTATTCTACTTCATCAGGAACATCAAAGCCATCTAACTTTCTTTCTTGGTAAACCATATCTACGATCCAAGGGAGGCTTAGTTGAATTGGATATACCTCAAGCCATTCCGCAATTACGAACCCTAGGAAATCGTTGTCAGCTAATACTGCTACCATTTGGCGCTCGTTCGCAACAAGCATGTCATAGCGAGCAACGATTTGATTAAGCCTCGCCGATCGATCCGAAAGTAGGCGGTTTCGCTCCAGAACACGGGCAGTATTTGCACTCATTGAAAAGCTCGTTTTTTTGGCTTCTTTCATAATTAGGCTTCCTCGTCCCATTCGTCGTCCCAGCAACCTCTAATTAGGCTGACGGCTTCTGCTTCCGTTTCGAAATCCGTCGGTTCGTCGGATATATGGGTCAAACTATCATCGATACCTTCTGTGAGAGATACCTCCCACATACTCTGGCCGCCTTCGTTGATATAGCGTTGAGCAGCCAAACAATCTTGTGGATATTCTTGCTTTTTTGAGCTGGCAAATGCCGAAGATACAGCCCCCTCAAGTGTTTCATATCTATTTTCCATCGCTGTTGCCTCCTATACGCCGCTCAATAGAATACATATATACTACATAATTATTCTATTTGCAATACGTAAAAGGCCGTGAGATTAGATATGTCAAGATGGTTCCAGCTACAAATCTCAATTCGTAAAAACTCGTAGCATTCGGCCCCCTTCTGAACAGCCTAACGTTTACAATGAGATAGTTGCGAAAGGGAACTTCATGGTGCCTAAGATCACAGTTTCATTTTAATCAAACTATGGCACCAATCACGGCGATGACGTTAAGGCCGCTCGCGCTACCGATGCCGAAGAAGAGGAAAGGCTGCGTGTTTTTAATAGTTCGCGCCTTAGGACGTGGTGAACGAGGAAGGCGCTTGGCGCGAGTCGCTGAAGAAGATGAACGACACACCGGAACCTGAGCCGAAGGATATGGAATGGGCAGTAAGGTATATCATTTTGGTCTCGACCCCGTTCGTCGATCCATCGATCTAAGTTCGTGCTTCCGTGGAAACGCTCGGCCCGTTGAGGCAGAATGGTGCCTGGGCGAAAAAGGCTAGCACCGCTACTACATCGGTCCAGACCCCCAAGGCGGTGAAAGAATGACGTTTCAGCCGGTTTACAAAGCAGCCATGCATTGGGGGGTAATCATCGCACCAAGCAGGTATACTAACCCGATCAAGTTCGACGACGCTGGAAACCCGTACGGATATTCTTGAACCACTAGTGCGATGAGCGATACCGACAAAAAACCCGTAGACTTTCAGACTGAGCGGTTTGTAAATTTCAGGCACATGGTTATGCATTAAACCATCGCTCTACAAGACCATTGTGGAGCTACATGACGCCTAGATGTTTGTATGCACCGAACCGGTAAGTTGTATTCTATATAGAAAGCGCTTTCCCATGTTCGGTTTATAGTTCGCGCTGGTACCGGCATCTAATTAAAATCGTTCACACGAGACTTTAGATCAAAGCTGGTGGCAATTCAAATGCCTCGAAGCTAGGTACTTCAGACACATCCCATACAGCGTCGATTGCTCGGACATACAACCCTTCATACGCCCCCAACATCCGCTCCACCGTAAACAAACGCTCCACCCGCATCCGTGCGGCGAGACGGGAAATACCGACCGCCGCCCTCAAAGCCTCAGCCAACTCCCCAGCATCCGCCACAGCATAATGCGCCACGTCCCCCGCAACCTCCCGGATTGCGCCATTCTCAACCGCTGCAATCGGCAGACCACAAGCCATCGCCTCGATCGCGGCAAGGCCGAAGGGTTCGTCCCAAAGCGGGGTGAACAGCAGGACAGAGGCGCGGCCGATGGCATCGGTCAGGTCAGCGCCTTGTAGGTGACCGCCGTATTGCACGCCCTCATCTAACAGCGGCGCAATTTCGGTGTCGAAATAGCCCTGATCCTCAATCGTGCCGTAAATCCGAAGCGGGATGCCAGCAATCTTAGCCGCCTGAGCGGCCAAATGCGTCCCTTTGGTCGGCGTGATACGGCCCATCCAAACGGCGGTGCCATCGCCCTCCGGGCGGAACGGCCAGTCAGCAAGATCAATGCCATTCGGCACGACACTGGTGATGGCAGCTTCTCCGTTATCAAACCACGCTCCTAATTGCCGATGCGAACAGGTGGTAAACAGCGACCACGGTGCCCCGCCATCCGCGACGGCACGCTTTAGCACATCGAACGGCGGCACGTGTAGGGAGGTCACCATCGGGATCCGATGTCGCGCGGCGAAGCGTGGGGGGAAGCGGTGCAAGGAATTGTTGTGGACCACGTCGAAACCGCCCTCGGCCAGGCGCGGTAGGATACGCTCGAACGCGGCATCCAAATGGCCGGTCAGCTCCGGTGTGCCATGCCATTTGTGCCAAGGAAATTCCTGATCATAATGAACGTCCACAACCGGCTCGACCTTCCCACCCCAATCGCTGTCACCGGCGGCAAATAGAGTCACGTCATGACCCCGCGCTCGCAGGCCACGGCAGAGGTGCCAGCAATGCGCCTCCATCCCGCCCATGAAGGGGCGCGCGATCGGGAAACGCACATGTCCGATGACGGCGATCTTCATGGTGTCACTCCGCCGCGATGGCAGAGATACGGTCCTCGCCCGCTTGGGCGGCGGCACGGCGCTCTTCCTCGGTGTCCAGATCGCGCAGCAGCTTGTCCATCACACGGCGGCTGTTGGCGTAGGGCATATCGCCGGTCTGGCGGCACATCTCGAAATCCGCATCATCAGGCGCGCGCAGGATCGTCAGCGCATCCTCGCTGTTGTCGATCAGCCCCATCAGATGGAAGGCGTGCAGCCAATGGCCCATGGTGCGATGCCCCCAGCGGGTGGCGAAATATTCGGCGTTGCGCACCACGGCCTCCACATGGTGGATCGGCGGCATGCAGTGGTCGTGATATTGGTGATAGACCTTGGCCCCCTTCATCCACCAGATGTCGATCCCGCGCGCGTCGAGCACGCGGCCAAAGTCTGTATCCTCGCCGCCATAGCCGAAATAACCTTCGTCAAACCCACCGCTGCGTTCCCAATCGGCGCGGTGCATGGCGAAGTTGAGCGACCAAAAACAACGGTAATCCTCGCAATAGCGCAGACCCTCCGCCGGAGGGCCCTGCCGGTCGGAGTGTTTGACGCCGATCTTGTCGAAATGATCGAAATCGAGGCCGCCTTCTGTCGCACCTTTGGGCAGATAGGCGACCTCGCCCATCACCAGCCCGCGGCCCTCGTGGCACGCCTCTGCCACATCGGCGACAAGCTCGGGGTGCGGGATGCAATCGACATCGACAAAGGCCAGAACGGCGCCGCTCGCCTTGGCCGCCACCGCATTGCGCGCGGCGGCGAGGGGAAGCTCCCCATCGGGTCGGGTGACTTGGATTTGATGGATGGGAAAGGGCGCGTCGGGCAGCCCCTCGTATAGCCCATCCTGCATGGCGGCGATCATCAGCTCGCGCGGGGGCACGGTTTGCGCGGCCAAGCCACGGATAACATTGTGCAAATGCGCCTCGCGGCCGCGGGCGATGGTCAGAACGGATACGTCACGCATGGTGAACCTCCTTTAAAGATGTTGAAATTTCGGGGCGGTCCCATAGGCGATCTGCCAGATTGCCGAGCCACTGCGCGGTACGGTTTGCCGCGTCACTGCCCCCTGCCAAAGCGCGTTGGCGCACAGGATCATGCTGGCGTTGTGCCTGCTCAACCGCCGCGCGCCAGGCATGGGCAGAGCTTGGCATATGCGGCAAATGCAGCGCAGCACCGGCTTGGCCCAAGGCGCGGGCTTTCTCGACTTGTTCATCGAAATAGCGCCACTCCGGCACCACGATCCAGGGCTTCGCAGCGGTGAGCACTTGGGCACAGGTCGTATTGCCCGTGGACGAGATCACCAGATCCGCCGCTGCGATATAGTCGGGCGCGTTCTCGACCCAGCCTTTGTGCGTCAGGTTCGGCGGCAAAGTCGCATGCCAATCGCGCTGCACCTCGCCGATGGTGATCCAGTCCATCTGCGGATAGCTGCGCGCGGCGACGCCCAAGGCAGCCTCGGATATCCCGTTGCCGCCCCCGCCACAGACCACCAACGCCATGGGGCGTTTGCCCAGCTTCAGCGTCGCGCGGGCGTCTTCTGGCTTGGGCAGTGATACATTCACCCCCAGCCCCGGAGCGTAGTGGATTTTCTCCGCCCAAGCGGCCCAACTCTCCTGCGACAAATCCGCATGGAACGGGGCGAGCAACCCCGCGGCGCCGTCATAGGCGGCACGATGCCCCACATCGCTGCGATCACCATGCTGGAGGATTTTGACATGCGGCACTGAGCAGAGCCGCGCCAGCTGCGCCACCTCGGCCGAGACATCGACGATCATCAGCTCCGGTGCCTCGGCGGCAAAGAACTGCGCCATCGCGGCCATTGCCTCTCGAATGCCGGACCAGCCGACCGGCGCACAATGGGTTGTGTCGGGTGTGTCGAGCAAGGCGGCACCACGCGGCTCATCCCCCCGCGCCTCAAACAGAGAGGGCAGCTTTTGTACCGTCACATTTCCACGCAAAGGCGGGAAAATATCGTCGCGCGCGCAGAAAATCCGCACCGGCCGCGCCTCGGGCAACGCGTTAACAACGGCGGCACAGCGTTCCGCATGGCCCCGCCCTTGGTGATGCACGAAATAGCCGAAGGGCCGCTGGGGAGCGTCAGGAAAATCACGCATGGTTATTCGCCCGCCATCAGCATCCGCTGTGGTGTGCGGTAATATTGCACCCCATCCAGCACCCCCGCCGCATGCTTCAGCGAAGAGCGGTAGACCGAGGCCAGACCATCTAGTTCCGCCAGCGCATTTGCGGGCAGCACGGCGTTCTCGAAGCGCGAGAGCATATCCAGATCATTGCCGCTATCCCCCGCCACGATCACGCTGTCGTCCGACATGCCACGCCGCGCCGCCTCGAACCGGATCGCGGCGGCCTTGCCGGCCTGCACGGGGATGATGTCGATGAATTTCTCATGGGACGGAATGATGCGGGCCAAGACCCCAGCATGATGCAACCGCGCCTCGATCGCAGGCACATCGCTGATGGTGCCGAACAGGCTGACCTTCCAACGACGCTGGTCATAAACCGGCTGGAAACGCACATCAGTGCCGTCCAACGCCGCACGCACCGACGACGCGTCCCACTCCTGCGCGATGAACGCTGCATACTCCTCACATAGGGTAAAACCGCTACCCTCACGGCGCCAAATCTCGGTGCCCGTAGAGCTGATGATCGTATCCGGCGTCGGCAAATCCCATTCCGCCAGCACCCGCTGCGCCTCTGCGATGGAGCGTCCGGTGGCGACGGTGAAAGCAAAACGCTCCCCCTCGCGCCCGAGCCACTGGGCAAAGGCCCGCGCGCCGTTGCGACACCCCGTTAACGTATTATCGATGTCACAGGCGAGTAGGTGCTCATGTTGTTGTACAGCGACGGATTGAACTTGCGGCCCGCGCACCACCCCTTCCATCACCGCTTGCGTCCGCTTCGCCCAAGCCGTCCAATCATAGGTCTGCCGCGCAATACGCTGCGCCCGTCGCGCTGCCAACTCACGCTCCGGTGCCATCAGCACGTCGCGCAAGCCGCGCGCCAAACTCGCCGTATCATAGGGGTCAATCAAGGCACCAAAACCGAGCTCCGGCAGTATATCCGACGGCCCACCCGATTGCGTCGCCACCAAAGGCACACCCGCCTGCGCAGCCTCGATTAGGGTCAACCCAAAGGGTTCGTGAAACGCAGGATTGCAGAACACACCGCCCTCGGCCGCCAGCGCATATAGGTCGCTGATATCCTGCGCGGAGTGTTGTCGTGGCAGCGCCACTTTGCCCCAAAGATCATGTCGGTCGACCCCGTCAAACAGATCCGCGATCACGGCATCGCGCTCGGTACACCCCTGCCCCAAGCCATCCCGCAGCCCCGCGATAATCACAAGGTTCGCGCGGTCTTGCAGCGTACGATCAGACGCATACGCATCGACCAGCCGCCGAAGGTTCTTCTTCCGAATGGGCCGCGCGATGGCAAGGATGATAGGTTTGTTCACATCTCGCAGAAACCCGCCCAGCATCTCCCGCGCACGGGCCGCGTCGCCCTCCGCCTCTACGCAGACCCCCGGCCCGATCCGATGCGCGCGCCCTTCCGCAGCCGGCACAAGCTTCGGTATCTGCCGCTCCACCTCATCCCGCGACGAGGCGACAATCGCATCCGCCTCCGCCAATGCACGCGTCTCGCGCCCAATCCGCGCCTTCAATTCCACCGAGGGTACTTCGCCCGGTGCCAACTTCTCCGCCCCCAGCGAATGCGCGGTATAAAGCACCGGAATCCCGAACCTCTCCCGCGCCGCCAGCGCCAGCTCCGCCGCATCCGCAAAATGCGCATGAATCACATCCGGCCGCGCCGCACCCATCTGTTCAAGCGTATCTAACATGGCGTTTTGTAGCGAAGGCAGCTCCCCCACCAAATCACCCTTTTCCAAATACTCAGCCCGATCCGATGCCAGACGCACCACCCGACACTTGGGCGCAATCCTTTCCTCGGCCTGCCCAAAAACAGCCCCCAACTCCGGCGCATTAAACAGCCGCGTCACGATCGTGACCTCTTCAACTTCGGGTAGTTTCGCCTGCGCCATCGCAGCGCCAAGGACATAGGCGATATGCCCACCGGTATCTTCCGTCATGCCGTACTTAACGGGCGGAGCGGATAGACATCCGCCCAGCGAAATATGCATGATGCGCATATCAGCCTCCAAAAATTTCAATGTATTCAGAGCTGCAAAAACGCGAGTCTCGCAAAGATAACAGTAAAGTTACCTTATGGTTCCCGTCGGAATTGAGATTTCTTTTGGGTGAGTTTGAAAGTGCTTGATTAGTGGGGTTGATCGCGCCCCTTCGCAACGGGTTCTTCCAGCTAGAATCTATCTCTTCACGAAAAAAATTCCGGCAAGGCCTAAGCCACCCAATAATTTTCCGAGTAGGCTCAATCGTTGGGATTCGATGCAAATCTCGTCGTTACTAATCGAATTTGTCCACCGACTGCCGGTAATAGGCTTCTCTGATGCGCGACATGAATGCACCTTGTTGAAGACCCATTTCTTCGCATGTTCTTTGAAACCATTCTGCGTCCTCAGGCAGGACCCTTAAATGTAAATGCCTTGTGTAAACCGATCTCGGCCTACCTCTCTGCCTAGATGGATGATTGGATGGGCCTGAGGTATCATGGTTTTGAGTGCCTTCAAGCTCCTGCATGACCAGTTTTGCGACTTTTGCCATCAACGAACTCAACTGTTCTTCAGTACAAACAAGTCTGGCCATAAACACAGCTTTCTACAAAATGTCGCTATCAAGTTTATATATCGCAAGGCGATTATTCACAGTTTACTTCATAGCCGCAAGCAAAGATTTACTCCCTATGTCCAGAAATGGATACTCCACATATTGACCCTTTGTTGACTGCACTAGCCTCGGTTCTAAGAAAGCATCGCCGAGCGTTGAATATTTCCCAGGAGGAGCTGGCCCATAGGGCCGGGAGAAGTATGCGCTATGTATCCCTGCTAGAGCGGGGGAAGCACCAGCCAACGCTGGATACACTACGGCGTATGAGCGATGTCTTTGGCATGCCCCTTAGCCAGCTCATTCTAGAAGCAGAAACGCAGATTTCACAGGCGGATAATTAGCCCACTCAGCTTTGACACCTGAGGACACCCAGCGGTGAATATCAGTTTACCCTATTTGAATAGTTCAAATAGGGTAAAGTCATGACAATGTCGGAACTCTGAAGAAGCCCCACAGACTATAAGCACTTTTGTTTATTGACAAAATGTTGCGGCTTAATGCGAACGAAAATGACCCGCTAGGGCGGCCAACTTACCGGACAATCCATCAAATGCGAACTCACGCAAGAACGCCCGTTCCCGCAACGCAGTGTCATCCGCAGGCGTCAAATCAACACCTCGAGCCAGCTCGTCAAACAGATCGCGGATCGCCTCGACCTGAGCGAGAATGATCCTTTCTGCTTGCCCCTGATCCAACCCAAAACTACCGGCCGCAGCCAACGCCAAAGAAAGGTTCGCGCGGTGATCTGTCCCACGTACTGCCATGGCCTGATTGGCCTCATATGACGCCCGCGGACGCGGGTCGATGTCGTAGGCCGGTGTCAACTGAAGCTGTTCCCCCGTCCAGAATCCAGCGTGGTTGCGGGCATGGTCATCGGTATTACCCACGAGAATGTTGAAGCACATACGCGCGAATAATTCTTGCAGATCCGCACTTGGCGTGACGCTCGCTGTGCGCAGATGGGTGGCAAGATCCTCGTAGCTTGCGTAGCGCCCCTGAAGCTCGCTGAGCCCCAGAATGGTCAACGCAGATACCATCGCGCGCCGTGTCCAGCCTTGGCTCGTATTGATCCGGTCGAACCGCTCGATCAGCAGCACATCTTTGCCCATGACCTGGCGAAGCTCGACCGGGGCGACGTTCATACCGCAGGCCTGCGCAATTTTCATGGCGATATATTCGCCTTTCACCACTGAATGCTGATCGTTGGAGGCGCTGAATTTCGCAATCATCTTGCGATTGCCATCCGTGACCTGCGCTTTGGGCCGTGCCCCGCCGATAGACGTCCCGTGGCGCAAGGCTTCGTCCAGTTCCAGCGGCAGGGGCACGCCACGTTCCACAAGATCCGCAGCCTCTGCAAGGGTCGAGAGCGTAACCTCCCCCGCCAGTCGCGGCACGTATTCTGTCGCGGATGTTTGGAAGTCCAGCGCGCCAATCCGGTCGGAGCCCGATTGCAGCATATAGTTCATCTCGTCGAGCGCATCGAGATCCATGGCAATGCCCTTGGCACCGGTCAACCGGTTGATAATGACCCGGCGCCCCCAGAAATCTGGAGCTCCGTCGCGCAGACAACCTGCGATCTGCAAGGGGGCGGCGGGCACGTGAATCTGCTCGACCAAGGGCAGCTCTGGCAGAAAAATAGGTATCGCATCAGGATTGCGCAGATAGCTTTTACCGTAGGTGAACTGATGCAGCTGACCCACAAGATCGACACGGCCAGCGACCACAGGGTCGGTTGCGCCGGGCAGAAATATCCAGACATAAAGGGTCTTGATCGGTTTCAACAGGTCAGAAGTCATTGTCTATCTTCCCGCGGCTGGCTTGGAAAGCACGCTGACGCAGTAGGGCATTTGCCCGCCGTTCGCTGGCGAGCCGCGCAGTCAGCCGTTCGTCATCTTCCTCGAAGAGCGGAACGCCGAGGATGGTGGCGATTTCGAAAACGGCACCAAGGGATACGGTCATGTCCCCCTTTTCCACCCGTGACAGCAGCGGGCGAGAAACCCCTGCCCGTTCCGCTAGTTCCTGCGCGGTCATGTTCCGCCCCAACCGTGCGGCGCGGATCATCAGCCCCAGAAGCTCTGCAGCCTTTCGGGCGGTTGGCGAATAGGGGCGTGTTGGTTTAGGCATCGGTATCCAGATAAATTAGTAATATATATATTTCATAATGCGACGTAATGATACTTTTACGTTACACTTTTCCAAATTCCTACCATATTGTATCATCGTGGTCCCGCCCATCTTTCACTTCACCGTTACCCCTGCTGCTATAGCGTCCCTTGCCACCCCTCCCCCACACCCTACCTGACTTTCGCAAGACAAAGGGGCCTCCATGAAACCACATCGCTATATCTTCGTTGGCGGGTTGCACCGCTCCGGCACCAGCCTTGTGGCGCGGCTGATCGGTGATTTGCCCGGAGTCGGCGCAATCAACGCTGCCCCCGTGCCGGAGAATGAGGGTGTCTATCTGCAAGGCGCGATCCCCCATACCGCGCGGCATGGCGTGCCTATGCATTTCGCCACCGACCCCGCGCAGCACCATATCGAAGGATCGCATTTCGACAGGTTAGAGACGCAAATGCGGTTAGAACGGGACTGGGCACCCTATTTTAACGAAGCCCCGTGGCGGGTCGAGAAGTCGCCCGTGAACCTGACACGGATGCGCCTGTATCAGCAGCTCTTCCCTATGTCGCAGTTTGTCGTTGTCACCCGTCATCCAGAGGCGGTTGCCGCGGCCACGTCCAAATGGGTCGACATGGACCCCGCGGCGATGATGGACCACTGGCTGGATGCCTATGACATCGTACGCCGGGACATCGATTACCTGCATGCCGTGATCACCATCCGATATGAGGATCTCGTGGCCCACCCCGCCGCAACCTTGGCGCGATTGGCGGCTTTTCTGGATGTGGGTGGGGTGCCCGCGCCCTCTGATATCCGCGATGGCAATCAGGATTATGCGGGGACGACCACGCTCTCCCCCGCTCAAGCGGAGCGTGCTTCGGCGTCGGGATATGCTGCGGGGTTGCAGGTTCACCCTTGGGTTGGCGTAACCCGCCACCCTTTGCGGCGCATTGCCGAGAATGTCGAAGCGGCGGCGGGTGGCGCTCCGTTGTCCTAACTGCAGACTGCCACAAAGAATGACACTAAAACACATATTAGAGACATATACTGTCGACCCACACCCCCAGCACACACCCCCTCGCCCCTCCCATTCTCACCTCAGCGGCACATAAGTCGGAACTTTATCCCGCCCACGAGGTTCAATTTAAAATAGCAATTTTCGACCATCGTTCTCTTCCCCACAACCCCGCTTCCCTCCCCTTGAGGGTTCAACAGCGCGCAAGGTGAAAGAGACGCAACACGATCCGCGACGGCGCGGTCCTGCGCCGCCGATGAGACTTGGCTTCCCGAAAGGCTGCGCAGATGAATATTCGTACTCAAGTGAAAACCCACTCCCACGCCTTCGCGGCCACGCGGATCGCGGACAATGTGCTCGACCTTATTGGCCAGACGCCGATGGTGCGCCTGCCCCGCTATCTCGACCGCGAGGATGTCAATCTGGTCGCCAAGGTCGAGGCGCTGAACCCCGGTGGCAGCGCCAAGGATCGGCCTGCGCGGCACATGATCGAACGCGCCTTGGCGGACGGTCGCCTCAATCCCGGCGACACGGTGGTTGAATCCTCCTCCGGCAATATGGGCATCGGGTTGGCGCAAGCTTGTGCAGTGCATGGGCTGCGATTCATCTGCGTCGTTGACCCCAATGCGCAGTCCCAAAATGTGGCGATCATCCGCGCCTTGGGCGGTCAGATTGAACTGGTCGATCACGCGCCTGACGGAGATTTCCTCGCCGCGCGTCTGGATCGGGTCGCCAAGCTTTTGGAGGAAGACTCCCGCCGTTTCTGGCCCAATCAGTATGCCAACCTCGACAACCCAGAGTCCCACGAGCTCGGCACCATCGCCGAGATTGACGCGGCGCTTGGCGGGCAGATCGATGCGCTTTTCGTCGCCTGTTCCAGCACTGGCACGGCGCGAGGGTGTCGCGATTACCTGCGCCGGATGGGACGCAAAACGAAAGTCGTCGCGGTGGATGCCATGGGCAGCACGCTGTTCAACGGCACCGCGGGCCCGCGCAAAATTTCAGGCATGGGCGCGGGTCGTATCCCCGAGCTGGCCAAGGGGCAGGAGTTTGATGATCTCGTCCGCGTTTCCGATGTGACCTGCGTCGCCGGCTGCCGTCGCGCCGTTGCGCGTGAAGGGCTGCTGGTCGGCGGCTCCGGCGGTGGTGTGCTTGAGGCGGTGCGCGGGATGCAAGACGAACTTGCCGGTCTGACCGTCGCGGCAATTATCCACGATTCCGGCTCGCGCTATCTGGGCACCGTTTTTGATCCCGATTGGGTGGAGCGGGAACTGGGGATTTGCGAGGCGGATGTGACCGCATTGGCAGGATTGGCCCCCGCGGATTCATGAGCGACACAGAGATTGCAATCGTCGGCTGCGGCCCCAAGGGGCTCTACGCGCTGGATAGCCAGTGCGAGGCGGCGCGGCGCAGCCCTCGGCACCGATTTACCGTTCATATTTTTGAACCCTCGGCGCAGCCCGGGGCGGGGCCGATCTATGATCCGCGCCAGCCGGAGGTGCTGCTCATGAACTTCCCCGCGGGTCTGATCAACGCCTGGACCGGTGGGCGCGGGCCGTCGTTTTTGGAATGGGCGGCGCGGAGCCCGAAGCCCGTCGATGCCGGAGACTATGTGCCCCGTGCGCATGTGGGGCGGTATCTGTTCTGGAGCTTTGAACGTGTCGTCGCACAAGCCCCGTCGAATGTGAGACTAATCCGGCATAAAACGCGCGTCGAGGCGGTGAACCGCAATGGGGATCAATGGAGTATCTCCCCCCAAAACATCACCGTTGATCACGTCCTGATCACCACCGGTCACCAAGACGGGTTTCGTCAGGGCGAGGCCGACACGCGCAACCATATCCCCTCCCCCTTCCCCATCGATCAGCGTCTGACCCAGGTCGCTGTGCCGCCCAACTCTACCGTGCGCTGCAAGGGCTTCGCACTCACCTTCATCGATACGATGCTCGCACTGACCGAAGGGCGCGGCGGGGTCTTCGCCCTCTCCGCCACCGGCTATATCTATACACCGTCAGGACAGGAGCCGCGCCGCATCGCCCCCTTCAGCCGCAGCGGTCGCCCGATGCGCGCCAAGGTCGAGGCGGCATTGTTCACCCAACCGCAAGACGACGCCTTTTGGGACGAAAGACGTACCGATCTTTCGCACATCCTGCGCACCCCTAACGCGACCTTCACCCACCACATCTGGCCCGCGTTTTTGTCTTTCGCCGATCAGGTTCTGGGCAACCCCTCCGGCACCAGCGCCGACTTCTTCACCCACCGGACCGAAACAACCTTCACCCCCGATGAAATCCGCCAAGACCTGCGCATCGGCTATGACATCGCCATGGGGCGCCGCGCTCAAGACAGCGCTTGGGCCTTGGCCGAGGTCTGGCGCCGCTGCTATCCGCAGCTCATCAACTGGATCAGCCACCGCGATATCGCCCCCGACGACGCCCACCACTTCCGCCAGATCGCGGCAGAGATGGAGCGGCTCGCCTTCGGCCCGCCCGCGCAGAGCATCGGCAAGCTGATCACGTTGGAACAGGCGGGCATCGTTAGCTTTGACCATATGACGGGCGACGCCGCGGCAGATGTTACGATCAACGCCACGATCCCACCCGCTGGCGGTGCCGCGCTTGCCGCCCCGCTCGACGGTCTCCTGCGCGACGGGCACCTTAGTATCGGCACAATGCGCGGTGTTAGGGTCGATAAAAACGCCCACACCCTGACACGTGACGGCACCGCCAAGGGCCTCTCCGTCATCGGCCGTGCCACCGAAGGCTGCGTGCTTGGCAATGACACGCTGTCGCGGTCCCTGCATGATCTTCCCGAAAACTGGGCCACCGCCGTCGTGCAAAGCGCCCGCCAATCCAACGCGCTGGAGCATTCCCTATGACCATCCCCCAATCTATCTTCAGCCCCTGCCACGGCGTCGTGCCCCTGCGCCCGCGGCTGGAAAACTGGATGGCAGAACTGCTGCAGGATCGCCCCCGTCTCGACGCGTTGACCGACCGCTTTGGTGCCCCGCTCAACATCCAGTCCGTCGATCCCTTCCGCCGCAATATCGCGCAGCTGACGGATTGCGTGACCGACTATGGCCTACCCTTCCTGCCCATGTTTGCGCGCAAGGCGAATAAATGTCTCAGCTACGTGCAGGCCGCGCGGGATATGGGCATCGGCATCGATACGGCCAGCCATGCGGAGGTGGAACAATGCCTTGAACAGGGGCTGCCGGGCGACCGGATCGTCTGCACCGCCGCCGTCAAGGATCGTGCGCTGATGACCCTTTGTGTGGGTGGCGGCGTGACCGTGATCCTTGATAACGAAGACGAGTTGGAACTGCTGGAGGACGTAGCAGAAGGGGCGACCAAGCCCGTCTCTGTCGGCCTGCGCCTCAACGGGTTTGAGCGTGATGGGACAAAACTCTATTCGCGTTTCGGCTTTCCGATGACGCAGGTCCCTACCCTCGCCGCGCGTATTGGCGCGTCTGAAACGCTCCGCCTCGACGGGCTGCATTTCCACCTCAACGGCTATAGCGCCGAGGATCGCATCGCCGCGATCCTGCAAACGCTCCCCCTGATCCACAAGATCAAGGGCGACAGCACCGCGCCCTTCTTCCTTGATATCGGCGGCGGCATCCCGATGAACTACCTCGACGACGCGGCGGAGTGGGAGGCATGGCTGGCCGAGCTTGATCGCGCCGTCGCCGGTGAGCGCGACCCTATCACCCAGCATAACGACGGGCTGGGGCGCAAAGCGGGCGGTGAAGGCAAGGTCGACAGTTACCCCGTTGCCCAAACGCTGGTGCAAGAAGACTGGATGCGCCGCATCCTCGACCACATGGCCGACGGTCAAACCGTGGCCGCACACCTAAGGGATGCCCATATCTCCCTGCGCTGCGAGCCGGGGCGCTCTCTGCTGGACGGCTGCGGCATGACCCTCGCCCGCGTCGCCTTTTGCAAGCGCGACAGCGCCGGCACCCCCGTAATCGGCGTGCAAATGAACCGCACCCAGTCCCGCTCCGGCTTCGCCGAATTCGCGATAGATCCGCTCATGGTCCCCGGCCCCGGCCCGCGTAAAGGGCCTATCGAAGGCTATCTCGCCGGCACCTATTGCACCGAAAGCGAATGGCTGACGCGGCGCAAGATGTCCTTCCCCCAAGGTGTCAAAGCAGGCGACCTCATGGTCTTTCCCAATACCGCCGGCTACCTGATGCATTTCCTCGAAAGCCGCTCGCACCAGTTCCCACTGGCGCGGAACGTGTTTGTGACGGAAGGGAATTCGGGGGCGGTGACGCTGGATGATATCGACACGGGGTAGTCGCCCTTAGAAGGCGTGGACAATCTCTGACACCAATGCGGCCGTATTCTTGACGTTGAATTTCCGCATCAGCCGCGCGCGATGCACCTCTACCGTCCGGTGCGAGATATTGAGCGCCTCGCCGATTTCGCGCGAGGTGCGGCCGTTAACCAGATGATGCGCCACTTCGCGTTCCCGTGGGCTGAGGTCGACTGAACGATAGCTCTTGTCCGCGATCTTCTCGAACGACCAGATCATCAATGAAAACGGGTCCTGCGGGGATAGCGTCGCCCCCTTGGCCTGCACCCAGAAGATGGTCTTGTCCGACGCCTGCATAAAGCGTTCATCTTCATAATGCGTATCGCCCGTCTCGCGCATACGTGCCTCGCAACGCTCCCCGATCTGGTTGAAATCGGCAGTCGATGGGTAAAGCCGCTGCACCGACCGGTTGATCAGATCAGCCCTCGTGTAGCCGAACAACCGTTCCACCGCCTTGTTGGCCTCGATGATGCGGCGATAGCGCACAATGATCTGCGCCACGGGTGATTCCTGAAACCCGAGGCTGGAGGCTTTTTGGGTGGTAGAGGTATCGATCATCTGCATTTCTACTTAGTCCACTACGTAGTGATACGTATCATATTACGTGTTTCTACCAATAGATCGCGGCTCTGACATCCGTAAAATGATCCTCATATCAGGGAGGATAGTATGACCACCGGAGTTTCCATCGTCGGGAGCGGCCACACGCAATTTGGCCGTCTGCAAGAAAACCTTGAAGAGCTGATCGTCGGCGCAACGCGCGAAGCGGTCGAGGAGTCCGGCATTGATCCCAATGATATCGACGCTGTTTTTCTGGGGCATTTCAACTCCGGCATGGTGACGGACGGTTTCGCGTCCTCGCTGATCCATCAGGCCTATCCGCAGCTGCGGTTCAAACCGGGGATGCGGGCCGAAAACGCCTGCGCCTCAGGCTCGGCCGCGATCCATGCGGGGATGAACATGATCCGCGCAGGGCAAGCGCGCACCGTGCTTGTCGTCGGGGCGGAAAAGATGACCAGCCGCAATACCAAAGAGGTTACGCAGGCGCTGGCCGGTGCGGGATACCAGAATGATCCGGCCGAAGCGTCGCTGAGCTTTCCGCAAGTCTTTGGCGTGGCCGCGCGCGACTATGATGCGCGCTATGGCAGCCCGCTGGACGCGATGGCCAAGATCGCGGTGAAAAACCACGCCAACGCCATGTCCAACCCGCTGGCACATATGCATAAAGAGTTCACCTTCGAACATTGCAGCACCGTGTCCGAAATGAACCCCGAGATCGCGCCGCCGCTCCGGTTGACCGATTGCTCGCTGGTGACCGATGGGGCCGCGGCCCTGATCCTCACGACCGACGAAAACGCGGCGACCTTCCCCAAATCCGTGGCCATGCGTGCGGCGGAGCATGTGAATGATTTCCTGCCCATGTCGCGCCGTGATTTTCTGGCATTCGAAGGCCCCGAACGCGCCTTTGCGCAGGCGTTCAAAGCGGCCAATGTCACACTTGAGGATATCGATTTCGCCGAGGTCCACGACTGCTTTACCATCGCGGAACTGCTGACCTACGAAGCGATGGGGCTCGCCTCCAAGGGTCAAGGCGTGCGCGCGTTGGAGGATGGCACCGTCTATCGCGGCGGTGCGCTGCCGGTGAACCTGTCGGGCGGGCTGAAGGCCAAGGGGCATCCCGTCGGCGCGACAGGTGTTTCCATGCATGCGCTGGCCTTCCGTCAGCTGACCAACCAAGCCGGTGATCTGCAAGTCCCCGATGCCGAACTGGGGCTGCTGTTCAACATGGGCGGCTCTGCCGTGGCCAACTATGTCTCGGTGCTCGAAGCGCGCAAGGTCTGATTACATATGAATATTTCTGAATGGCTGCTTCAGGCCGCACGGGTGTCCCCCGATGCGCCGGCAATCCGCTGCGGCTTGGATCTGCACGCGACCTATGGGCAGTTCGCGGCGCGTAGCGCGGGCATGGCGACCTATCTCAAGGACACTTTAGGCATCCGAAAAGGCGACCGCGTGGCGCTGTTCATGCAGAACTGCCCCGAATATCTGGAGATCCTGCACGCGGTATTGTGGATGGGCGCGATTGTCGTGCCGATCAATTACAAGCTGCACCCGCGCGAAGCGGCTTGGATCATCGGCGATGCCGAGGCCCGCGTTGTCGTGACCCAAACCGGCACGGTGTTCGCAAGCGGCATCGAGCTTGCCGAGACCTGCATTGAACGCGGCATCCACGATCCCGCGCTGACCGCTGCGGCACAATCGAGCGCGGAAATCACGCCCCCCGTCGACACAGGCAAAGACGATGTGGCCTGGCTGTTCTATACCTCGGGCACCACGGGGCGGCCCAAGGGGGTGATGACCACCCACGGCAACCTCATCGCGATGTCACTGGCCTATGCGATGGATGTGGACAGCCCCACCGCCCGCGATAATTCGCTTTATGCAGCGCCTATGTCGCATGGCGCGGGGCTTTATCACTTCCCGATCATCCGCGCCGGGGGCTGCCATGTGATCCCCCGGTCCGGCGGGTTCGATCCGGCCGAGATCGCAGAGCTGGCGCAGGCGCTGGACAACCTCGTGTTTTTCGCCGCCCCCACGATGATCAAACGCCAGATCGCCCATGCGCGTGCCACGGGCTATGACGGTACGGGCATCAAGACCATCATCTACGGTGGCGGTCCCATGTATCTCGCCGATATCGAAGAGGGGCTGGCCGTCTTCGGTGCGCGGTTTGTCCAGATTTACGGTCAGGGCGAATGCCCCATGACCATCACCGTCCTGCCCCGCGATCTTGTGGCCGACACGGCCCACCCCAACGCAGATGCGCGGCGCGGGTCGGTCGGGTTTGCGCAGGCGGGCGTGCAGGTGCGGGTCGTCGACGGTGACATGCGCCCCCTGCCCGCGGATGAGGTTGGCGAGGTCGTCGTCTCCGGCGATGCGCTGATGAAAGGCTATTGGGGCAATGAACAGGCCACCGCAGATACCCTCGTGAACGGCTGGCTGCGCACGGGCGATCTGGGGTCGATGGATGCCGATGGCTTCCTGACCCTCACCGACAGATCGAAAGATGTGATCATTTCGGGCGGGACAAACATCTATCCACGGGAGGTGGAGGAGACGCTTCTGGCCCATGAGAACGTGTCCGAAGTGTCGGTGATCGGTGTGCCCAGTCCGGAATGGGGCGAGGATGTCGTGGCCTTTGTCGTTGCAACGGGTGATGGCCCCTGCGACGCGCCGCAGCTGGATGCCTGGTGCAAAAGCCGCATGGCCTCGTTCAAGAAGCCGAAGACATACCACTTTGTTCAGGATCTACCCAAGAACAGCTATGGGAAAGTCCTGAAAACCAGCCTGCGCGAACGTATTGCGCAAGAGCTGGAGGGAGAGCATCAGGCCTGAGCCGCGATGCAGAACAACGCGCGTCAGCTTTTGGCGTGCAGATCGGGAGAGAGAAACATGAAACGCAGAACATTCCTAAAAACCGGCGCCGCCGCCGCATCGGGTGCCTTTACGCTGGCCGCCCCCTCGCTTGCGCTGGCCGCAACATCGCTGAAATTCGACAGCTATGTGTCGGATTCCGCGGGCCCCTCGTGGATCGACCGCTGGTATCTGGACGAGCTGGAAAAACGCACCGAAGGCGAGGTTTCCATCCGCCGCTATTGGTCCGGATCGCTGAACAAGGTGGGCGAACATCTGGGCGCCGTGCGCGATGGCACATCCGAGATGACGTTGATTTCACCCGGCTACTACCAATCTGAACTGCCCGTGACCCGCGGGTTGGAATGGTATTTCCGCATGAACCGCGCCGACGCGCTGCAAAAGGTCTGCCGCGATGTTTACGATCAATTCGACCCGCTGCGCGCGGAATGGGAAGATCGCCACCGCTCCAAAGTGCTCTACTGGACCAACTGGAACTACGCGCCGCTGATCCTGCGCGACCCGATCACCTCGCTTGAAGACATCAAGGGCAAACGCATTCGCGCCTACGGTGTCTCTGCCGATGTGGTCGAAGCGCTTGGCGGTACGGCGGTCGCTATGGCCGCACCCGAAGTGTACCAAGCGCTGGAGCGTGGCATTCTCGACGGTGTCTACGGGTTCGATTTTGTAACCGCGATTGCCTATAAACTGCATGAAATCGCGCCGCAGTTCTATGACATTGGCGACGGCCCCCACGCCCCAGCCGCGACGATCATGAACAAGCGGGTTTATGACGGGCTTCCCGACGACGTGCGCAAGATCTCGGACGAGATTGTCGATGACATCTATGGCGGGCAGTTCAGCGCGATCTACGAAGATGTGCTTGCGACCTATGTCAAAACCGCTGAAGCCGAAGGCGTCACGCTGAGCACCGTTTCTGACGAGCAAAAGGCCATGGCCAAGGAACTGGTCCAGCCCGCGCAGGTGAATTCCTGGCTTGAGGATACCGCGAAACCCGCAGGTATCGATGGCGAAGAAATGCAGTCCTTGATCGATGCCGCGATCAAGAAGTACGACGCCGAAGCAACGCTGAAACGCCCTTACGAGATCAGCCAGGCATCGTAATCGGCTGGGGGCGATCGCATTTAGCGAAGGATTAAATCATGCAAACGATCAACAGTTTACTGAAAATCGTGTCCGATGTGCTCGGTGCGGTCGCCATGCTATTTCTCGCGTTCCTTGTGTTCGGCACCACGCTTGACGTTTTGGTGCGTGCCCTCACGGGGAGCCCGATCACCGGCGTTTTCGAATTTACCGAACTGGCGCTGGTGATGGTCGTCTTCCTCGGCGCGGGATGGGCGCAACGGGACGATGCCCATATCCGCGTCACCGTCCTGACAGAGAAACTCTCCCCCGCCGCCCGCGCCCGTGTTGTCGCGTTGGCCTGGGCAATCGGGGCGCTGGCATTGCTGATGCTGGCGATCCCCGCCACGCATGAGGCGATTTATTCCGTCTCTATCCGGGAATTCCGCTGGGGTTACGTCAAGATCCCGATCTGGTGGACAAAGGCCAGCTTGGCCGCGGGCCTGTGGTTCGCCTTCATCCAGATGGCGATCCAATCTCTTCAACTTTTTCTCTTCGGGGAGCCTGCTAAGACAAAGCAGGCGTCCCCCGATCTTCACTGACGTCAGGAAGCCCCGATGGATCCGTCCTTTGCCCCCTATATCGCCGTCGCGCTGATCATCCTGCTGATGGCATTCGGCGCGCCGGTATTTGCCGCGCTGGCGCTGTCCGGCGCCGTCGGTATCGTCTTGGTCGAAGATTTCGCGTTTCTGATGACGCGGCTCAAGTCGATCTCATACTCCACCACTGCCGTCTACACGCTCACGATCATCCCGCTGTTCATCCTGATGGGTAGCTTCGCGCATCACGCGCAAGTGGGCAAAAAGCTGTTCGACGTTGCCAGCCGCTGGGTCGGGCATCTGCCCGGCGGATTGGCTATGGCAGCGATCCTGACCAGCGCCGGTTTTGCGGCCACATCTGGCTCAAGCGTGGCCACTGCCGCCACCGTGGGTTCCGTCGCCATCCCCGAGATGAAGAAGGCGGGGTATCAGGGCAGCCTTTCGGCCGGGGCAGTCGCGGCTGGGGGCGTGCTGGGTGTGCTGATCCCGCCAAGTGTCCTACTGATCTTCTATGCCGCGCTGACCGAAACCTCGGCTGGCAAGATGCTGGTCGCCGGGTTCCTGCCGGGGCTGCTGACCGCGATCATGTTCATGGTCGGCATCTATTTCATCGCCCGTCGCGGCGATATGCGCCACGCGGTCACCCCACGCGCCAGCTGGGGCGAGGCCGTGCGCGAAACGGGCAAAGCGTGGCAGGTTATGGTGCTGTTCATCGTCGTGATGGGCGGGATCTATCTGGGCCTCGTCACCCCGACAGAGGCGGGCGCCGTCGGTGCTTTTGTCGCCTTGATCATGCTGCTCATGCACCGCCCCAGCTGGCCCGGTATGCTGGGCCGTATCGTGGCGAGTTTCCGGTCCACCATCGACACCACGGTCATGATCCTCTTCACCATGATCGGCGCCGCCGTCTTCAGCTATTTCCTGACGCTGATCCAGGTGCCCAACCAATTGGCCGAGGCGGTCGTCGGCTCTGGTCTGCCGCCGTATTTCATCGTGGCGATGCTGCTTCTGGTCTTTGTCCCTCTGGGGATGTTCCTCGATGCCTTCTCGATGATGGTCATCACCATCCCGATCATGTTCCCCACGATCCAATCACTCGGCTTTGATCCGATCTGGTTTGGCATTCTGGCCGTCAAGATGTGCGAGATCGGCCTCATCACGCCGCCGGTCGGGCTGAACTGCTATGTCATCGCCGGTATCGACCGTGAAACACCCCTGCCCCAGATCTTCCGCGGTGCGCTGTGGTTTGTCCTGCTGGAGGTCATTACGATCATGATCCTCTTCGCCTTCCCGATCATCACCACCATCCTGCCGAACTGGATGGGATCTTAAGGCTTCACCGGCGCGCCCTCCACAGACGCGCCGGTGGCCTATCTTACGCCCGCGGTTCGCTGCGCAGACCTTTGTAGATCGTGTAACACATTACCAGCATCAGAATACTGAACGGCACGCCGGTGGCCGTGACCCCTGCTTGCAGCGCCGACAAACCGCCGCCGATCAGCAGGACGATGGCGATCAACCCTTCGACCACACACCAGAAGATCCGCTGCGGCACCGGCGCGTCGATCTTGCCGCCTGCGGTGATCGTATCCACCACCAGCGAGCCGGAATCCGAGGATGTCACAAAGAACACCAGCGCCAGCACGATCGCGATGGTGGATGCGGTCTTGGTGAACGGCAGCTCGTTCAACATGCCAAAGAGGCTCAGCTCGGGCGAATAGCTGTCGATCACATTGGCTTTCACCAGCGAAGTCTCGGGGGAGGTCAGGATCTGGTCGATGGCGATACCGCCAAAGACCCCCATCCAGACAAAGATGATCAACGACGGGATCAGCAGAACGCAGACGATGAACTCCCGCACCGTGCGCCCTTTGGAGACGCGCGCGATGAACATGCCGACGAAAGGCGCCCAGGAGACCCACCAGGCCCAGTAAAACGCCGTCCACCCCTCGCGGTAGGCGTCATCCCCGCGGCCAAAGGGGTTCGACAGTGGGATCAGCTCTTGCGTATAGGCGATCAGGCCGGTCCAGAAACCGCTCAACCCGATCAGGGTTGGCCCCGCAAAAAGCACGAAGAGGAAGAACAGGATCGCGACGCCCATGTTGACCTCGGACAGCACCTTTACCCCGCCGTCCAACCCACGCCAGACCGAGACAAGGGCGACGGCTGTGACCAGAATGATGATGATCACCTGAACATTCGTCGAAATCTCGAGCCCGAAGGCAAAGTTGAAGCCCGCATTGGCCTGCTGCGCTCCAAGACCCAGCGACGTGGCCAAGCCGAACAGCGTCGCAAAGACCGCCAGAATGTCGATGATATGGCCAGACCAGCCCCAGACCCTCTCGCCCAGGATCGGATAGAAACAGGACCGGATCGAGAACGGCAGACCCTTGTTATAGGTGAACAAGGCCAAGGCCAGCGCCATGATCGCGTAGACCGCCCAGCCGTGCAGCCCCCAATGATAGAAGGTCGCGGCCAGCCCCATGGCACGGGCAGCCTCTACATTCTCGGCAATGATCGACCCGTCCGCAGCAATGGGCGACGGCACCCCAAGCGGGCCCGAGACGTTCATGTGATAGACAGGTTCCAGCACGCCAAAGAACAGCAGCCCGATGCCCATACCGGCGGCAAACAGCATCGCGAACCATGCCGGGTAGGAATATTCCGGCACCGCATCCTCGCCCCCCAAACGCACCTTGGACATGGGCAGAAAGATCAGCACGATGCAGAAGATCACAAAGAAGTTCACGATAATCATGAACATCCAGTCGAGCTTGGTGGTGGCGAAATTACGCACCGCGAGGAAGACCGCCCCCGCTTGATCAGGAAAGATCATCGTGAGCAGCACAAAAACCACCGAGGTGATCCCCGAGATCACGAAAACGGGGTTGTGAATGTCAAAGCCGATGGGGCCAAGGCTGCCGTCGATATTGTCCTGACCGACCTCGAAATCAGTCTCTATCTCGCCGTTTTCTGATGTGGGGTCGGTCATGCTCTCTCCATTCCTATGGCTTATTGTTCGTCTCTAATGCGCGTAAACTTGCGTGTCCCTAAGGTTGAACTAGATCGCCTTACGTGAATGTCCTGCATAATTTGTGGTATGGGTTGAAAGCCTGAGCCTCTCACAGCCGGAAACGGAGCGCCGTAGATGTGCAACCTATACGCTAACACCCTCGCCCCGACCCTCATGCGGCAACTGTTCAAAGTGCGTGCCGAAAACGACCAGCTGGGCAATGCAGAGCCGCTGACGGCGATCTTTCCCAAGGGCACGGCGCCCATCGTGGCGCTGGATGAGGATGGCAACCGCGTGTTGCGCAACACGCACTGGGGGTTCGTGCTGCCGCAAACCTCCAAGAAAACTGGCAAGCCGATCCAGCCCAAGGCGGTGAACAACGCGCGGGACGATAAGCTGCGCAGCTCTCCCTTCTGGAAGGCCAGCTTTACCGAACGCCGCTGCCTGATCCCCGCCTCCAGCTTTTGCGAGGCGAAGGGGCGCAATCCGGCGACCTATATCTGGTTTGGCGTCGCGGGAGATACCCCGCGCCCGCCCTTCGCCCTCGCCGGGATCTGGCGCAGCTTTGCGGGCAACTACGGCACAGCGTATCGCGAGCTCACCACATCCTCGATGATCACGACGACCCCGAATGAACTGGTGAAGGACACCCACCCTGACCGGATGCCCGCGATCCTGGCCCCTGACGACTACGAGGCTTGGCTTACCGCACCGGCGGAGGACGCATTCCGCCTTATTAGACCCTATCCCGCGGAAAGGATGGTGATCCACCAGCAGGGCGAAGATCTGAAATCCGACCACGGCGGGGTGTAAGGCGGCTTATCCCTCTTCGGGACGCAGGGTGTAGCCCTTGGCCCACTCCTCAAATGTCTCGTCGAATTGATCCTGCGGCACATGCTCCAACCCCGGCAGCTCGCGCAGCAGAATATCGAGGTTGCGCCGATCCTGCGCCGACATCTCCGGATGCGCCCTCAGCTGCGCCAGCTTCTGCGGCAAGCGCCGTTCTTCGCGCACGGTGCTGAAATAGAGCGCATAGGGAATAGCCTTGATCTGCGCGACCAGCGTGGCGAATTGCGGCAGCAGGATCTGGCTGAACTGCGCTGTCCCCGGTGGATGCACATCCGACAGCGCAAGAATAGCTCGCCCGGTAGAGACTGCTTGGGTCGTCGAGTAGACGAAACTGACTGACAGGGTCAGCACGACCATCCCCGACACGCCGATCAACGTCGCCACCACGCCCCAAAGCGCGCCGCTGCTCTCATAGGTGCCGCCGCCAAGGGTCGACAGCAAATGCCCGGCATAGATCGCCTTCTCCAGCAAACCCGCCGGCACGCCCGAACTTTGCGAGACAACCGACCCCGCCTGCCCCCACAGGATCAGGGTCCAGCTCAGGCACATCAAGATAATCCACGCCGCCCCGATGCTGACCACCACAAGCGGGCCGCAAACACGATGCACCCAATTCTGTCTTGGCAAACAGCGGA
This sequence comes from Sulfitobacter sp. UBA4523, assembly GCF_002388305.1. Lineage (NCBI taxonomy): Bacteria > Pseudomonadati > Pseudomonadota > Alphaproteobacteria > Rhodobacterales > Roseobacteraceae > Sulfitobacter > Sulfitobacter sp. UBA4523. The sequence continues at coordinate 11,666 of NZ_DGMH01000058.1, read as the reverse complement.
TAAGGCAAAACGTCCCCCGCGCCACCCGTGGGGCGAGCGGGCCATTGGCCCCTACCCCCAGCGTCGACATCACGACATCTGCCGTCACCACCAGCAATAAACAGATGCCAAGGATCGCTGATATCATCGCCATGCTCCTCCATCTTCAGGCCGGGCCGCACCATAGGAAATGGCAGCCCGATCCGCATCAGGCTGCCACATATCGTTTCAAATTACGCAGGCTTTACGCCTGCTCACCAAAATCACGCCGCCGCGCGGTCAGGCGTCAGCCCGCCCAACTTTTCACTCAGCGCCTCATACTGCTGCGTTAGGAACTGCAGCTCCGGATCCCCCGCAGCATAGGGCTCGATCGCGCGGTCATAGGCGTCCAGCACATCCGCCTCGTATTTGCGCACCTGCGCTTCGACCCCATCAGGCCCTTCGATCCCGGCCGAGGTCCAATCCAGCGCGGAATAGACCCGATCCGGCGCTTCAAGCGCGCTCGTCTCAACACCAGCGTCCGAAAGATACTTCTCGACCTGAGCAATATTCTCCTTACGCATGACGGTAATCTCGCTCACCAGATCCTTACCCGCGCCATCGTCGAGATCATCCAGCGCCGTCTCATAGGCCGCCTGCGTCCCGCTCAGCACCCGCCAAAGCTCACTCATCGCGTCATTCTTGATCTGCATACTCACACCTTTAGCTATGATTAATGGGAAGCTTCACCGGTGTGGAAGTGACCGGTAAAGCGTTGATATCGTGATCATTATTTCCGAAGAGATAACACGTGCTGCGGGGATTGGTTCCGGTGAGTTTTAACGGAACTGGGGGATTTTTACGCAGAGGTGGAGACGGCTAGTTTTATCTTCGGGCCGCCCTGCCATCTGCGACCGCGCACAAGCCCCATCTGGCGAGGGTTCGACTACTTTGTGTCGCCCCTCAGTTTGGCATTGGCATGATCTGCATCTGCCTGCGCTTTCTCAGCGACAACCCTCAGCTCCGAAGCCTCTTTGGTCAATGCTACCAATTGTTTGTTCAAATCCCGTTCACTTGTCCTTGCCTCTTTCGCTTCTTCCTTCGTCTCAGAAAGAACGCTTTTTAGATCAGCAATACGTTCCGCCGATTGTGATTTCGCTAATTCAGCTGCGGCCTCACCGGCTTTGATTGCTTCCTGAAGCTTGGCAATATCCGCATCCGTCTTTTCCTTGGCTTCAACAGCCAGACGAAGCTCATCCTCTAGCTTTGATATCTGTGCTTCCAACAGCATTCGTTCCCCGACGAAGGTACGCTTTGCATGATCTTTTGCTTCGATCCATACTCGCTTCAGAGTATGATCCATGGCCACGCGAACGCTGTTTGGTATGTCTGCCGATTGCTCTTGGAGCAATTTCCATTCTCGGAGTAACGGTGTGATGGTTTCAAGTGACCCACCACCAAGCACTTCCCGAATGTTCCTATTGGTCGGCTCAGTGCCCTGCTCGATCAATTGTTCAGCCGCCTGGAAAACCCGCTGTTGGTTAATTGCCATTTCTTCCTGCCCTAAATGCCTGCCTTTATACAATGTAACATATTGTAACGTTATGCTCATTACAATATGTTACATATTGGATCTATCTAGGCGATTTCCGTCATATCCTTAGGCGAAGCAGCCTTCTCTTTGCAATGGCTGAGAAACCGGCTTTCATAGCCAGCTTGATCAGGCCGCAAGTAATGACTAGCTAATTACAGAGCGCATTGCTCCCAAGTTTAGACAAACCCAACATGCCCATTGTCAGCCGTGGAGTCTGGAGCGATGCGCTGGATATGGTTTGCACTTATCCGCGAGAATGGTGTGCCCTCAGGCGGACGCGGAAAATATAGGGCACTGACAGTTTAATTTGGCCGTTACAGTTTACAACCTTGGGCGAGAATTCATTCTAATATCACTCGGGAAACTTCGGGAATAATCTCGAACAGGGCTGCTAGCTTCGATACATACAATCTGTCGGGATCGTACCGACTGTGTATTCTTCCGCCGGTTTGACCCACCGTAATGCCCCAATGTACACGTGCTTTGCTGTCCTAGCGCCGCAGCCCTCGCTTGTTCATCAAATCGCCCTTCCGTCCTCAAAGCGTCGGCGAATGCATGCCTAAAAACATATGGTGTAACGTTATGCTTGAGACGAGGGAACGCGCGGCTAGCAATTTTCTTGATGCGTTTCCCAAGACTATTGGTCAATAGCCGCTCCTGTTCGGCTATCGATAGCACCTTTCCAGATGATGAACACGGAGCCGCCGCTTGACGTAACACTAGATGGTTACCGGACCGCGAAATGTGGCAGTATAGCCAAAGCGCTTCGGGACTGTGGCACCCCAAGGTGATCTGGCGTATTGTTTGCCCCTTCGCTTCTACTAATATCTCCTTTTTCGTAGCTGTTTTTGCTCCGTTGATTTTGAACGCAAGCCTTTTCGCCGCATCAACATCCGCTATCGAAACCTCAATGCCTAAACGGGATGAAAATTCCACCGGTCGGCAGCCTGTCAAAATCAAGGTTGCAATCATTGCCCGCTGCAAATCGCCCGTGTCGTCGTCAGCCATCACAAACTGCCAGTAAGTGTCGAACCAACAATAGGTCGGGTCCGATTTGCGTTTACGATCCTGATGCTGATTGAGCGCACGCAACGACGCAATTTGGGCGTTGGGCTTTCTTCTGAATTTAACCGATCGATCAATTTTATATTTTCTTAGCGCTTGATGTGATGGGTCCGGGGGTTGGGCCACAAGAAAAGCCACCGCGCTCCGAAAGCTTTCATAATCAGTCTTATTAAGCGGGCGTTGCGCGGCCCTAAATCTGGCGATTGAAGCACTATCGACGCTTTTGTGAAGCCATTCGCTAAGTTGGAGTGTCGCCTTTGCCGTTGGCCTCTGCGATATTTGGTGCTTCCAGAAAACGGGAGCACTTTCGATCACCAACTGGGCGGCTAAGCGCACCAGCGCGGATCTGTAGGCTTGACGGGTGTTAACGGTCTCCCACCCCCCTGCCATATCTATCCTAAGGAAGGCCTCATACGGATTGTCGCGCGGGCTTTTTTTAGCCAGAGCTGCAGCGCGCACCTCATATTTCTGCCACGTACCCGAAGCAATCAGATCTTCTGCAGCGTACAAGCGGTTCGCTTCCTGCGCAAATGCGTAAGCGATCAAACTATCGGACAACAAGCGCTCCGAAGGTGTGAGGTTCCGCCCAGCTATGGCAGCGGCTGCATCTGTAAGGCTATTCATAGGAAAGCCAGCCACCATGTCAGCGCTGCCTTTGCGGCACTTTGACCAGTTTCCGCCAGAGCCGTAGCATTTGAGGCCGGCTTCTCTGAAATGCCTTCCTCGATTATATGATCGCCGTTCTGCACATAGTGTTCACCCTTGGTCGTCGGGTGAGGATTGTTAATGCAAAGACCAAAGACCCAAGTACAAAGCGACGACGCGCGCCCCTTTAAGCTCAATGGATTTAGAAAGGTATCTACACTCATATCAGCATGCCTCGTCCGTCCAATGCTCAAGAACACAGACCCAAGTCCGGTCATCAGATTTTCCGAGGAACGGCACAAGAGTGAGCCGCAGCCTTGCTGGGTTTAGTGCAATCTCCCCTACTAAATACCTCGGGAACGAAGCTGACGATTCCTGGATCAGATCCAGCGTCAGCGGTGAGATTAAGTGGGGTAGCCCATGAACTGCAGCACAACAGCACATGCAATTCTGGGATAAGCCACCTGCGACTTTGACTTGGATTTTTCTTCCTATGGCATCCAGCAGCAAGTCGCATGCATAGGTCGCTTGTTTTGGATGACGCTGCAAAACACCCGCGTATGCCGGTCGCCGAAAACCTGCCAAGATTAATTTTGCCGTTTCAAGCTTTAGCTTTTTAAATGGTGATCTATTGAGATCGGTAGCCTGGGTCATATTAAATCCCCCTCTTGGTAGGAGATTGTCACGGCCCATTAACACAAAGTAAAAAGCTTTCAGCAGCATCGTCCTAAGCGTGTGAATGGCTCCAACGAGGATAAGACAGGTTTTGTAGATGTCGCACTACCAGAGCAGTGCAGCACAAGACTTGGTACGTCAGCGACCGAGGAAGTTAAATCTGAACCAGCGGAAGGCTATAATCACGCACGTTTGCACTACGTGATAACACCACTGCTCACTAAATTTCCGCGGTTTTTGGAGTTACGTCTACCGAGGCGGAACAATTAAATTCAACCTATAGGTGCATTAAGGAAGGCGCAAAGCACAATAGATTTAGTAGTTAGATAAAGTCCAGCAGTGCTGACACCGCATCTGCAGGGCTTTATCAGATAGTTATTTAATGCCCTGTACCTCGTATGATCATCAATCGTTCAGGGCGTGGGAATTGGCCAGTGTCATCTCAAAGTATTGAAGACCGGTTGTCCATCGAGTTCTCCATCTTCGTATTCTTCGAAGATCGCTGTTTCGCTAATCCGCACCTGAATGTTTGGCATAAGGGACCTGAGAGTTTGTGCAACCCCGTTCACGCAACCGGAGCTGTCATCTAATGTTGCCCAAGCACCAGTTACCGTGATCTCGGATGTTTCGAGATGCCTACTCAAGAACTCCGCTGCGTCATCGGGTCCATCGAAATATTCATCCAGGCAATATGAACGATTTTCCTGCCAGCCATCATAAGCTACCTCGCCCGTGTCGCAACCGTACATACGAACTGCTGAAATCGAATTTGGACACCCTATGCGTTCCGCAGCGAGAATAGCATTGGACAGCCCCTTCTCGATTACGTCGTCAAACCCGCGTTGGATTTCATCCGATAAAAATCCATCGATCACCGCAAAGTGCCCCTCGTGTGATAGAATTTCCTCTGCAACTGCATTGCGGTATTCGCGTGCCTTACGCCCCAATTGGGATTCTGCTGATCCGAACATACCGCCAGGGAGGACAAGCACGAGGGTTTTCGGTAACTCAATATGGGTTGTTTTTGGCGAGATATTGGAGTCGTTGGTCATGGTATTTCCTTGTATGAGAAATTTGAAACTGCATTCTGTTCTTGAATGCTCGGTCAAATTATCTCTGCAGGATTAAACTGAGATTTAAATTTTCGGGATTTGAAAAGACTCATTCGTCAATGTTGGAGTCGAGGGCTTTTATCGCCCCACCGTCGGACCTCGGAATTAAATAATGCCTTTACCCAGCTAGACCGCGGTCCATCCTATGGGCACGGCAGCAGAACCCACGTTTCACTGGTATATCTCGTTCGCAGCATTTCAAGCGCACTTGGACTACCGAAATACACCACCAAGAGTTCATGGGGGAAGCTATTAGGTACTCTACCGTTATTCCTTATCGGATAGTAGTTCCTATAAGGGGCAGGGACGTCGCATCCAAATTTGAGATGCTCCTTCAACATCTGCAGCGAGCAGTACAACCTGTGAAAATTATCTCGTAAGGATACAAAAGCCCTAAGACATTTTAGTGTAAACTACTTCTTTTCCTATATGTGCAGCACGGTAGAGTGGATCATAAGAACTTCGATTTTACGTATGCCTTGGTATTCAACAGAACTTAGCCTCGAGAGTGGTGACCGGATCTCCTCTATGATCCATCCCGGTAGCGACCCACCATAACAATCACCTTCTGTCACCTTAAACTGACATGCAATCTAACGCTGTGGAGTTTCTTGACCGCGGTCAAGAAACTCATATGCGGTCAAGCTGTGTGCATAGCACTTTTTCAAAATAGGCATCGGGGTGCTTAATCGTACCGGCGCGGGCTAACAGGTAGTCGAAGACTAGAAGCAGTTTGCCTGCGCCTGCCATTTGGATGCCACGTTTCAATCTATCTTGTCTCACTCTAAGCAGTTTACCTAGGTCATACAGAATGCGGTTAAGGGTTTCCCCTGAGTGAGGAGGGACCGGGAAAAGTCCTGCTACATGGGTGAAGTCTTCCCAAGCCATCTTCTGAGGATCACGCTTAATCTTGACCTGGTTTGGCGACGGTTGTTCATCCTGTTCCGCTGTTTTTATAGCAATCTTATTAATATCTTTTGTTGTAGACTCTATGTGCCGGACATTTTGTCCGTTTGTGGCGGTCAGCTCAATTGGATCGAGTTTATCTGATCGCTGTTCGTCAGCTTGTAAAATGACTCCTGCATTGGCGTTTACTTCTGTGTACCTCTCACCGTAGCAGGCGTCTGTGGCGGCACCCATGGCTCGGAGCTCCGAGATAATGCTTAGAACTGCGTCCACGGTCAAGGTTGCTCGCCGCAAGATATTTCTAAACATATGTAAGGTAGAGAGTCTTTCTTCGTCGAGGTTTGTCTGACGAAGGAGAGACGCACGAAGTGCTAAGGCTTCGGTCTTCAGTGACCGTAGGCGCTCGAGTTCTTCGGTAAGCTGTGACGCCTGCATCGTGAGAGTGTCGTACCGTTGGATCAAGGGCTTCAGGTCGATGCCGAAAGCGTCCTTAATCACACCTCCATACCGTAACGGGAAGCGTTTACCATTTGCGGAACTCTTCCGTTCAATCAGTTCAGCCGCTGAGAGGCGCCCAAGGCTGCGACGAAGTGTTCTTTCGTCAAGACCATTGGACCTTTCTGACAACGAAGCGTTCGATGGGAAGACGACTGTAAGTGCAAACTGCCGGTTATCCAGACCTCCACGTCTCTCACGGGGAAGGAAGCTGATGAGTGCGGTCAGCACGGCTAGGTCGTTGGTCGTCAGGCCGAGCTCTTTTCTCAGAATGCGAACCGGGCCTAACAGCTCATATGGGTTAGAGTAGGGTAAGTCTGTCCGTTCCGCCAAGGCGGTTCGTGTTTTATTTTGATGTTCCATGGTGTTTCGGAAGAAAAAGCATCCCCGTTCACCGCCAGCGGTGTTGAAATCGATTCGATTTGGGGGTATCAATTAGGTGTCGAGACTAATTGAGGCCCTTCGGAAGTATCGCTTTCGGGGGGTCTTTATTTTTCTAGCCGGTCCTCCTTTCGTTTGCTGCTCGTTGTTTTTGCCGTCTTGACCGCGG
>NZ_DGMH01000058.1:437-4566 GCF_002388305.1 Sulfitobacter sp. UBA4523 | reverse complement strand
TGCGCGGTCAAGACGGGGGGTTGTTACTCTGGCCCATCTTGACCGCGGTCAAGAAGCTCACTTATCATCTTGCGCACAGCCTCCTCCACACGTGGGGCTAGATCTGCGTCAGCCTCGATAGTGATACGATTACCCCTTCGCCCGACCTTCACGCGCTCGTCGGGGTGCGCCGAGGGAGCCGATGGCTTGGTGGCCGTTAGCAAGGTAACCGCTGCTTCTAGACGATCGGGGCCCGGCAAATTGCTGGGAATTTTGGTGGCAATTTCGCGGGCTCTTGCGCCGTCTTTTTCGCATAACCGAAAGAGTTTTTCCCAGACCCGTCGACCAACGCCGTGCGCAGGTCCGATAGCCTGAATTAATTCAGTAGGAATGCCTGTCGCGATACGGTTCATCCGTGAGACAAGCGACTCATCTATCTGAAGTGCCCGATACGCAACTGTCTGAGCGTTCTTGCGGGCCTCGTCTGTCTTCCCAAGTTCCCGAATGATGCCGGCTACAAACAGAGCCCTTTCGATGAACGATGGGTCTTGGCGGGCATTGTTTTCTACACCTTGGGCAATGAGTGCTTCCTCGTCGGTCATCTCCATGACCGTTGCGCGCACCTTCTGACCTAGTTCGCGGCAAGCGAGAAGCCTGCGGCGACCATAAACAATCTCAAGGGATCCATTCGAGGTTTTGCGAACCAAAACTGGAACTTTTTGACCGTGCTCGCGGATCGACGAGACAAGATCATCCAGCCCATCGCTGGGATCGATGCGATCCATGACCGCGGACATCTGTATGGCGTTCGGGTCTATCAGCCGTGTGGCGTGTTTATCTTCTTCAAGAATGGATGCTTGTGCGCGAGCTACGGTCGGGCTCGTGCGGCTCGTATCCAAATTTTCTTCCGAAGGCGACGCTTCACCCATCGCATTCTTCAGGGAATTTCCGAAGACTTTACGTGCCATCACTACGCCCCCATGCCTTAAGAATTTCTCTTTCGACCTCATCAGTCACACGAGAGACGGATTCGGTCGCGCGCTCGTAAGTTCGGCGGTTCACGTCGCGGGGTTCTACCTCAAATATGCTCTGTTGGGTATTTGCTGCGTCGCCCACTGCAGTCGATTTTAGGAACTCTGCAGATAGTACCGCATCTCCAAGCACCGTCCGAAGTAGAGACGAAATTTGAACCTGCGGACCATCGGTATTTTCGTAGCGTGTAATGAGAAGTCTTACGAAGTTCAGCCCGTGTTCGGGGGCATGCGTCTCGACTACGCCCATCAAGTTGCTCGCCATTGCAAGAAAGCTCGCAAGGGACATGACATCGAGCATTGAGGCGTTCAGCGGGATTAGTACCCCAGTCGATGCAAAAAGAGCCGAGATCACCGAGAAGTTCAGCTGCGGTGGGGTATCAAACAGTACCACATCATATTGGCTCAAGACTGGCTCGAGTGCATCCCTGATGCGGCTATGGAACGTGGTGGTACCTTCTCTGAAACTCAGGGCGACCTCGAACTCGTACTCCATGATGTCCATGGATGCCGGGATCAGGTCGACAGTCGGGAAGTTCGTTTTGCGAATGATTTCTGCCGCGGGAAGCGGGTCATCGGATTTGATCAGATCGTATGAGGTTGGCATATCCGGATCAAGCTCGGGCGTAACACCAAATAGGTTCGTCAGACTTGCCTGGCTATCAAGGTCTATCAGCAAGACCCGGTACCCTCTTAGACCCAATAGTTGCCCAATGTGAGCAACAGACGATGTCTTGGCAGAGCCACCCTTCAGGTTAAAGATCGTCAAAACCTGACAAGCTTCTCCCGGCCTTCTGTGCGGATGCTCTTCTGGTTTGATCCTTCCAGTCTCAAGAAGCACGCGCTGTGCTTCAACCATTTCCTCTGCGGAGAAGCTTCGGCGATTGCCGCCCTCCAAAATCCCTTCGGGAAAGCCTTCGAGGTTTGACACATGATGTCGGAAGGTGTTCTGGTTGATGCGCAGCAATTCAGCCGCTTCCCGCATAGCGAAGCGGCGAAGGCCCTTCTGGGCGTCCGGCGGGAAGGTTTCCTGCGCATGCTCATGCAACCGGTTACCCAGCCGCTTGGACATGACTTCAAATCTCTGGGAGGCTCGAATCCCGCTCATTGCTGCCCTCAAGTCTTTATTGCTTGAGAGATATTAACAGATATAGCGGATTAATCTAGGATAAACTGTTGAGGGGCTTGAGGGCGTTGAGGCCGAGTGTTCGTAACGGCAGTAAACGGTTAGATATCAGCGACTTATTATTTATGATCTCGCGATAATTCAACAGTTTGTTGCGCGCGCAGAAGTAAACACAAGATGTATTTTTTATACATATTTAAATCGACACTTTTGTCGAATGTCCGATTCCTTTGGATATCTGCCGAGCGAGCCAAGTATTCTTTGCAGGTTCTAAAAGTGTTCTTTCCGATGACGGCTGGCAACTCACTTGCTTTCGGGGTCGAGGTTAAAGCATGGTATCTATTTAGCCAGAGACGGGAAGCCGTAGGGATCTCGTCCCCTCCGCCAACCATGATAGCCGAACTGATTTGATGGTGGTTGTAAAGACGAAGCAAGATCCTGACGACAATGTTTGCCGCCATCACTAGTTATCGTAATCCGCACAGTCGGAGCCCAATACTGGTCAGGAATGCCCCAGTAAAATCCGACGGGAAGTTGGCGTTGACTAAAGTATACGTTGGGCTGCAGCGCAACAGGTCCAAAAATTCACACATTGATATTGGTAGGAATGGGCGGAATTGAACCGCCGACGACACAGTAATCTGCTGTTAAAAGGGTTTATAAATCCCGTGTCCCACCGCGGCACTCCCAGATACCGAACTAGTAATCAGTCGGATATTCGGGAGCTCAGGTTGTGGTGGTATGTGTGATCCATACGGCCACGTTACGCCGGCGTCGAACCTATTTCAAGATTGAGTTTATGAAGTGTTCTCGGTCTGCAAGCGGGCGTGAGTGTTTATTTAAGTTTTCTGGCCTTTATCACAAAATCAGATCTATACATCGGTATCGACCAGTCTAGGGTAAACATCCGCCGAGGGCCGTCTGGCTGATAGGCTGCGAGATTGTTTATCGAGTGTCTTTATGGACGCACACGAAGACACCCGCCGTATTCAAGTTTTGTCGGTCTCTGATACCGGCCGCCGTCGCCGTTGGACGGATGATGAGAAGGTCCGGATCGTTCAGGAAAGCCACGGCGATGGCGTGACATTGGCGGAGGTCGCACGGCGCCATGACATTTCGCGATCACAGCTTTACGATTGGCGATATAGGCACAATAATGGGCTGCTTGGATCTGGCCCACAATTTTTGCGCGTTCTTCAGCTCGAAGACGGTTCTGGCCCTGATGATGTTCCTGCGCCGCAAGCTTTTGTCATGACCGTTGATCTCGGCCCGCGGTGTCGCGTGACGATCCCCTCCGGCTTTGACATGGAGGCTGCTGCGCGTCTGCTCAATGGCTTGATGGTGCGGCCATGATCGCGTTTCCGGCGGGCACGAAGGTTTGGATTGCGGGTGGGGTGACGGATATGCGGCGCGGGATGAACACCTTGGCGTTGTCTGTCCAACAGGGCCTTGGGCGTGACCCGCATGCCGGTGAGATATTCTGCTTTCGTGGGCGTAAAGGCGACTTGGTGAAATTGCTTTGGCATGACGGGGTTGGCATGTCGCTGTATCTGAAACGGCTTGAGGCGGGCAAGTTCATCTGGCCTGTGAGCCAGGACGGGACGGCTGTGGCGATATCATCCGCCCAGCTCGGTTATCTTCTGGAAGGGATCGACTGGCGTAATCCGCGCTGGACGCAAAGGCCCAGAATGGCTGGATGATCTGCGGTTAAGTTCCTGCTTTTATTGGCCTTTTGTAGCGTTTATGTTAGGCATCTGCCATGTCAAATGCCGCCTTGCAAATCGCCGAATTGAGCGCCGCACTTGCCGCGCAGACCGCCCGTGCGCAAGCTGCAGAGGCCGAATTGGTGCAAGCCCGCGCCTTAGTCTCCTGCACCGAGGCAATGATCTAGGAATTGAAGCTGGAGATCGCCAAGCTGCGGCGCGACAAATACGGGATATCATCCGAACGTCGCGCCCGACCGATCGATCAACTGGAATTGCAGCTTGAGGAA
>NZ_DGMH01000058.1:0-290 GCF_002388305.1 Sulfitobacter sp. UBA4523 | reverse complement strand
CAGCTTGAGGAATTGGAAGCGGCAGCCATAGAGGATGCGTTGGCAGCTGAACAAGCCGCTATTATAGACACGACCAGCGCGGTGCGCGCCTTCACGCGGCGCAAGCCAGTGCGCAAACCCTTTCCTGACCATCTGCCGCGCGAACGTGTCGTGGTTGAGGCCCCGACCAACTGTTCCTGCTGTGGTTCCGACCGGATCGTGAAGTTGGGCGAGGACATCACGGAGACGCTTGAAGTGATCCCCCGCCAGTGGAAAGTGATCCAAACAGTGCGGGAGAAGTTCACCTGCCG
>NZ_DGMH01000035.1:117555-118319 GCF_002388305.1 Sulfitobacter sp. UBA4523 | reverse complement strand
GCGATCTCGTCATCGCCTTCTTCCTCGCGGACCTGAACCTCAAGATCACCGGCACCGACCTGCTGCGCCGCGCCCGTCAACCGGCCCACCGGCCCTGACAGACGTTCGGCAAACCACAGCCCCAGCCAGACCGCTGCGAGAATCAGGATCACCGCAAAGCCCACATAAAGCAGCCCGAATTCGAACAACAGCTTGCCGCGCTCGTTTTCAAGCTGTTGGTACAGCCGCACCGTCTCCTTGGTATCGTCCAGCAGCGACAGGATTTTTCCGTCCACATCGCGGCTGACGTAAAGATAGCGATCGACAAAGGCTTCCATCAGCACCAGCGCGCGGAATTCGTTGTTATCCCAATCCTCGATCACCAGCGGCGCGCCGTCGAGCTCTTGTGCCTCGCGGATCTGTTCGGGTGTCGGTTCTTCGAAATCGAACAGATAGGACCGGTCGCCGCGCGCGCGGATCTGGCCGGTGCCATCGATCATATAGGCCTCGCGCAAGCCGCGCTGGATCAGGCGTTGCCCGTCCGCCAAAAGCTGTGTGTCAGGCACATCAACGCCCTGCGTGCGCGCTTGATCAATCGCGCGGGCCAAGGCGATGGCATCTTCGCGCAGATCGTCGCTTTGCTCGTTCTCATAGGCTTCGGCGGCGGCCAGCGAATTGCCCACCACCGACCGCACCCGATCCGAGAACCAGCCTTCAAGCCCGACGTTGATCGTCAGCCCCGCAAAGATCGCAACACTCACCGTCGGGATCAGCGCCATCAGCGC
>NZ_DGMH01000035.1:98237-117370 GCF_002388305.1 Sulfitobacter sp. UBA4523 | reverse complement strand
CCCGCCGCGCCGCCACCAGCCTCGCGACCTCGCTCAGCACAAGGGCGGCAACGAGCAGGATATAGACCAGATCGATCAGCAGAATGATGCGCAGGCTGGGGGTGTTTCCGCCTTGTTCAAGCGGGCCGAGCACCAAATAGGTGACAAGCGCCAGCACCGGCCCCAGAACGACAAGGCCCAGGGTCGCCAGATTGCGCACGCGCCTGATCCGGCGCAGGCGCTCAAGCCGCATAAGATAATAGCTGCGTGACCGGGTAAGCACCCGCTATCCTCACCGATGATGTGATGCACCTATGCATCAACCGCCCATTTTTGTGGTCCTGATCCGGCTTTGAGGCTAGATGGCCACGGTTATGTGGCGCTTTTACATCATTTTTCGACCGCGTGTCACCTCAATATCGAGGTCCGTGATCTTTTTTCTCAGCGTATTGCGGTTGATTCCCAGAAGGTCTGCACATTTCGCCTGATTACCAGCGGTTGCGGCAAGGGCGATCTCGATCAACGGGGCTTCGATCTCGCGCAGGATACGGGCATAAAGACCGGGGGGCGGCAGCATGGATCCGTGCTGGTCAAAGTATCGCTGTAGGTGACGTTCGACCGACGCGCCAAGCTTTTCGGTATTGGCCTGCGCGCGCAGCGGTTCGGGGTCGGGTTGCGCCCCCAGCACATGCTCTGCCTCGGATTGAGTGATTTCGGGCGCGCGGCTGGTCAGCGCCAGCTGCCGCATCGCATGTTCCAACTGTCGCACGTTCCCGGGCCATTGATAGTTGGCAAAGACCTTCGCCGCCCCTTCGGACAGGGCGCGCGGCGCGGTATTGCCGGTTTCGGACCGTTCAAGGAAATGCGCGGCAAGCAAGGCAATATCATCCACGCGGTCGCGCAGCGCGGGCACATGCAGCGTCGCCCCCGAGAGACGATAATACAGATCGCGCCGCAGGGTGCCCGCCTTCATCGCGGCGGCTAGATCCGATTGGCTGGTGGCAAGGAACCGCGGCGCATGTTCACCGGGCGTGTCCATCATGCGCGCGATACGGGCCTGAATCTCTTCCGAGAAATCGCCGATCTCGTCAATCAGCAGCGTCCCGCCGCGGACCCTGGCCAAGACACGTGTCGGGCCCTCAAGGTCTTGCAACTCGGCCGAGGTGACGGTGACAAAGGGCAGGTTCCGCCGGTCCGAGAAATCGTGGATCGCCCTACCAATCAGCGACTTTCCTGTGCCGGATTCGCCCCAGATCAACACCGGCAGATCCGTGTTCATCACCCGCGCCACCACGCGGTAGAGCGCCTGCATCACCGGCGTGCGCCCCACCAGCGGCAGATCATCCCGGTCCCCATCGCTGTCAGAGCTGGTCTGCGCCGGACGGCGCGCCGGCCCGCTGCGCTCTAGCGCGCGGGCGGTGCGTTTCATCAGGTCAGGCAGGTCGAAAGGCTTGGGCAGATAATCATAGGCCTCCGCCTCTGCCGCCTTGATCGCGGTCATGATGGTGTTCTGCGCCGAGATCACGATCACGGGCAAACCGGGGCGGTCCTGCGCGATCTTGGGCAGCATCTCGAGCCCGTTGCCGTCGGGCATCACCACATCCGAGATCACAACGTCACCTTTACCCTCGCCCACCCAACGCATCAGGGTGGTCAGGCTGGATGTCGCGTGCACCTTGCAGCCCGCGCGGGTCAGTGCCTGTGTCAGAACGGTGCGGATTGTGCGGTCGTCATCAGCGACCAGAACGGTGCCATCCATCGTTAATTCTCCTGATCGGAAGCGGTATTTTCAATTTGGGTCTTATCGGCCCGCGGCAGTGAGATGCGGAACACGGTCTTGCCGGGCACAGACTCCACCGTGATCCAGCCGCCGTGGTCGGAAATGATCTTGCTCACCAGCGCCAGCCCCAGCCCGGTGCCGTTCTCGCGCCCGGATACGAAGGGTTCGAACACGTCAGCGCGGATCGCCTCTGGTAGACCGGGGCCGTCGTCGATGACTTCGATCTGCAAGGGCAGCGATTGCGCCGTGCCGTCGGATCGGCGCATGCGGAATGAATGTTCATAATAGCTGTGCAACCGGATCGTGCCGCCCGAGGGGCCTGCCGCCTCTGACGCGTTCTTGATCAGGTTCAGCACCACCTGCAACAACTGGTCCTTGTCGCCCAAGGCTGGCGGCAGCGAAGGGTCGTAATCCTCGATGATCTTCATGCGCGCGCCAAACCCCAGCAGCGCAGACCGGCGCGCGCGGTCCAGCGCGTCATGCAGGTTCACCGCCTTGCGTTCCGGCGGCATCAGGTTGCCGAATTGTTCGACCTGTTCCAGCAGCTTCACAATCCGGCGCGATTCCGCGACGATCAGGTCTGTCAGCTCCAGATCCTCGGTGCTGAGGTTCATGCTGAGCAGTTGCGCGGCGCCGGTGATCCCTGCCAGCGGGTTCTTGATCTCATGGGCCAGCATCTCGGCCATGCCAATGGCGGATTTGGCGGCGGATTTGACCGAATTATTCTGCGTCATCCGACCGGCCATCTCGCGGGGGGTGATCATCAGGATCATCTGCCCCGCCGCATCGATCAGCGGCGCGAAGTGCAACGCGCATTGCACCGGCGGGCGTTGGCCGCTGCCGACATCCACATCGTTGACGAATAAGGGCGTGCCATTGTCACGGGCGCGGGTGAACGCCTCTTCCAGAGGGGCATCGACGGCGATCATGTCCCACACCGGCACACCGCGCACGGATTTTGCAGAGGCGTTCAGAAACCCTTCGGCTTCCGAGTTCAGCTCGGCGATCGTGTCGTCTGTATCGATCAGAATGGCGGGCACGGGCAGCGATGCGAAAACAGTATCCAGCGACATCAAGCGGCCTCCAACTGGTGGTCCGGCAGACAGGCGGACGGGATAAGACGGTGGACCTCGGCGGGGCTGGCAGCGGTCAGTACCGCGCGGCGCAGATCAGCGGGGGTGTTGCTGGTGTCCATGTACCACCCCAGATGTTTGCGCGCGACGCGCAGGCCAATCACCTCGCCATAGAACCGGATGATCGCCTCGTAGTGGTCGGACACCATGCGCGCGAAATCGGCACCCTGCGGGATAATCGGTGCGGGCGCGCCGAACAGATCATGGGCCACCCGAGCCAGCAGCCAGGGTTTGCCTTGGGCACCGCGCCCGATCATCACACCGTCGGCCCCCGATTGCGCCAGCGCTTGTCGCGCGGCATCGGTGCTGATGATATCGCCATTGGCAATGACGGGAACAGAGACCGCCTGTTTGACACCCGCAATCGCGGCCCAATCGGCGGACCCCTTATAGAACTGGCAGCGCGTGCGTCCGTGGATGGTGATCATGGTGATCCCCGCCGCTTCGGCCCGCGCGGCGATCTGTGGCGCGTTCAGCATATTGTCGTCCCACCCCAGCCGCGTCTTGAGCGTGACGGGCAAGTTCACCGCGTTCACCACCGCCTCGATCAGGCGCAGCGCGTGGTCGGGCGTTTTCATCAGCGCAGAGCCGGAATAGCCTTGTGTCACCTTCTTGGCGGGACAACCCATATTGATGTCGATCACCCGCGCGCCCTGCCCTTCGACCATCCGCGCGGCCTCGGCCATGGGGGCGGCCTCGCGTCCTGCCAGCTGTACCGCAGTGCCTTCGACGCCAAGCCCCAGTTCGGCCTTTTCCAGCGTCCCGGGGCGGGCGTTGATCATGTCGACGCTGGCAACCATCTCTGACACCACCAACCCTGCGCCAAAAGACGCCACCAGTGTGCGGAACGGCAGATCGGTGATCCCCGCCATCGGAGCCAGCAAAACAGGCGGGTCGAGTTTGAAGGGCAGATCCGAGAGATCCAAACGCTTAATCCTTGTGCAATTGCCTTTGGTTTACCGAGGGGTGGGCCGAAACTCAATCAAACCAAAAGCTTTTGCTGGTGAGAAACTGACCTATTGCCTAAAATTTAGGCATAGGGCGCGGGCGATTGCACAGACCGCTTTGCAGGCTTAGAACGGGGCGAGTTTATCAAAGGGGGCGCGCGATGGCGTCGACACCGAAAATCGCAGCGCTCATCGTGGCCGCCGGACGGGGCACCCGTGCGGGCGGAGCCGTGCCCAAACAATGGCAGCCGCTGTGCGGGAAACGCGTGATCGACCACACGCTTGCGGCTTTCCAGCGGCATCCGCAGGTCGACCGGATCATCATCGTATTGAACGCCAGTGACATGGCGCAGGCGGAAGGGTTCACCGCGCAAGGCTGTCTTGTCGCCGAAGGGGGCGCGGATCGCGCAGCATCGGTGCGCAACGGTCTGGCGCTGCTGGGGGATGCGGATCTGGTGCTGATCCATGACGCCGCCCGCCCCTGTGTCACGCCGCAGATCATCGACGCTGTGATCGACGCGCTGGCCACAGATGCCGCAGCCGCCCCCGGCCTGCCTGTCACCGACGCGCTTTGGGTGGCCGAAGACGGAGCCGTCGCAGGCACGCAGGACCGCACCGCGCTTTATGCCGCCCAAACCCCGCAAGGCTTCGATGCTGCCACGATCCGCGCGGCCCATGCCGCCTTTGAAGGCATCGCCGCCGATGATGTAGAGGTCGCCCGCGCCGCCGGTGTTGCGGTTGCCATCACCCCCGGCAGCGTCGATAACCTGAAAATCACGATGCCGGGCGATTTGACCCGCGCCGCCCGCATATTGGAGTCTTCGATGGATATTCGTACCGGCAACGGGTTCGACGTACATGCTTTCGGTCCGGGGGATCATGTCACACTTTGCGGCGTTGATATTCCGCATGATCAGGGGCTGGTCGGCCATTCCGACGCCGATGTCGGCATGCATACGGTCACCGATGCGATTTATGGCGCGCTGGCTATGGGCGACATCGGCCAGCATTTCCCCCCGTCTGACCCGCAGTGGAAAGGCGCGCAAAGCCATATCTTTCTGCGCCATGCCGCCGATCTGGCGCGCAGCGAAGGGTTCACCCTGACTCATGTCGATTGCACGCTGATCTGCGAATACCCCAAAGTGGGGCCTCATGCCGCAGAGATGCGCCGCGTGATGGCGGATATCCTGTCCCTTGAGGAAAGCCGTGTGTCGGTCAAGGCGACGACCTCGGAACGTTTGGGATTTACCGGCCGCGGCGAAGGCATCGCCTGCATGGCCACAGCAACATTGGTGAAACTATGACTTTGGCAAAGCTGATCGCGACCGTTCTGGGGGTGGGTTACATCCGCCCTGCTTCGGGCACCTGGGGGTCGCTGGTGGCGCTGCCCTGGGCCTGGCTGCTCCATGTCATCGGTGGGCTGCCGCTGTTGATCGCAGGCATCGTGCTTACCTTTGCCGCAGGGTGGTGGGCCACCGCACGCATGACCTCGGGAAGCGCTGATCATGACCCGTCTGAGATCGTGATCGACGAGGTTGCGGGCCAATGGGTCGCGCTGCTGCCGCTCAGCTACGCCAGTTGGACGATGGACATGAACATCCTTGTGATGTGGCCCGGCTGGATCGCGGCGTTTGCGCTTTTCCGGCTGTTCGACATCTGGAAACCGCTGATCATCGGCTGGGCCGACCGGCGCGGCGATGCGCTTGGCGTGATGCTGGATGATATCTTTGCAGGCATTTTCGCACTGCTGGGGGTGATCGCACTGGCCGTGCTGTATCATGTGTATCTCTTTGCCTGATTTGCACGCCCTTCTGGACCGCGCCCGCACGCGCGAGGTCATGATCGCCTGCGCCGAAAGCTGCACGGGCGGCATGGTCGCCGCCGCCCTGACGGACCTCCCCGGATCCTCCGCGATCTTCGACCGTGGGTTTGTCACCTATACCAATGCCGCCAAGATCGACCTTCTGGGCGTCAGCCCGGACACACTCACCGCCCACGGCGCGGTGTCCGAGCAGGTCGCCCTTGAAATGGCGCGTGGTGCCTTGGCACGATCCGGCGCGCAGATCGCCGTGTCGATCACCGGCATCGCAGGCCCCGGCGGGTCAGAGCATAAGCCCGAAGGCCGCGTCTGTTTCGGCCTCGCCACGGCGTCCGGTATCACCACCCAAACGCAAGAGTTCGGCGCATTGGGCCGCGATAAGGTCCGCCGCGCTGCCCGCGATTTCGCCTTGGGGCTGATTTTTGAGGCGATTACATAACGCCCGCAAAACAGGCGGCATGGCTAAATTGCTGCCTAAATATGTGGCGAATGTAGAAATGCCCGTTTAATCACCGGCTTTGCCCACTTTTTAACTTTTGTCGCGCGCGCACATCCGTTTCACCCGTCTGCAATCAAAAACCTTTCGGGAGGAAACCAAGATGAACGCAGCTGATACGGCCTGGATCATGACCGCCACGGCCTTGGTCCTGTTCATGACATTACCGGGGCTCGCGCTCTTCTATGGCGGGCTGGTGCGCAGCCGCAACGTGCTGAGCGTTTTCATGCATACCTACGGCGTCGCCTGTCTGATGAGCGTGCTATGGTTCTTCGCCGGATACTCCATTGCCTTTGGTCCCGACACATCGGGCCTCTGGGGCGGCTTGGGCAAGATCGGCCTGTCGGGGGTCACTGCTGACAGCCTGTCAGGCACCCTGCCCGAGATCCTGTTCTTCGCCTTCCAGATGACATTCGCAGTGATCACACCCGCGCTGATCGTCGGTGCCTATGTGGAGCGTATCGGCTTTGGCTTTGTAATGCTCTTCTCGGGTCTCTGGATGCTGCTGTGCTACGCGCCCGTGGTGCATTGGGTCTGGGGCGGCGGTTTCTTGGCCGATGGTGGCATCTTTGGCGAGGTCGGCGTGCGCGATTTCGCGGGCGGCATCGTGGTGCATGAAACAGCCGGCCTCGCGGCGCTGATCCTCGCCGTCTTCCTTGGTCCACGCCTTAACCACAACACCCCGCCGCATAACCCGGGCTTCGTGATGATCGGGGCGGCGATGCTCTGGGTCGGCTGGTTCGGCTTTAACGGCGGCTCGCAACTGGCCGCAGACGGAGGTGCGGCGATGGCGATCACGGTGACCCATATCTCTGCCGCCACCGCCTCGCTCACCT
This sequence comes from Sulfitobacter sp. UBA4523, assembly GCF_002388305.1. Taxonomy (NCBI): domain Bacteria; kingdom Pseudomonadati; phylum Pseudomonadota; class Alphaproteobacteria; order Rhodobacterales; family Roseobacteraceae; genus Sulfitobacter; species Sulfitobacter sp. UBA4523. The sequence goes on along the minus strand of NZ_DGMH01000035.1, from coordinate 110,380 downwards.
GGGCGCTGTGGGAGCGGATCAAATTCGGCAAGGCCTCTCTGGTCGGCATCGTCACAGGCACCATCGCGGGGCTGGCCTCCATCACGCCTGCGTCGGGCTTCGTCGGCCCTTGGGCGGCGCTGCTGATCGGCGCGGTTGCCGGGATCCTGTGCCAGGAAGCGGTCGTCCTGATCCGCAACAAGGCCAAGATCGACGACACGCTTGATGTATTCGCGGTTCACGGCGTGGGCGGTATCTTCGGCACCATCATGATCGCGGCCCTCGGGGCGGGGTCCTGGGCCGCACAACTGGGGTCGCTGGCGATTGTCGGTGTCTATACCACGGTGGTGACCGTCGTGCTGGTGCTGGTCTGCAAGGCGATCACCCCGCTGCGTGTCAGCAAAGAGGTCGAGGTCAACGGGCTTGATCTGTCCGTCCACGGTGAACGGGCCTATGATCTAAGCAGCTGATCGGGAAAACGCAGACCCACACAAAGGCCCCGCATTGGGGCCTTTGTTGTTTCTAGGCCCCGGCCCCATAGAGGGCGGCCGCGCGTTTCTCGAACGCCCGCACCACCCGCTGCATCGCCTCGTTAAAGACGACGCCGATGATCTTTTGCAAAATCGCGTTCTTGAATTCGAAATCGACGAAGAAATGCACCTTGCAGCTGCCGTCGCCATTGTCCTCGAAGGCCCAGTTCGATTTCATGTATTTGAACGGGCCATCCAGATATTCGGTGTCGATCTTCTTGGCCTCTGGCCACAACACCACGCGGCTGGTGAAACGTTCGCGAAACACTTTGAAACTGATGACAAGATCGGCGTCCATCACCTCATGATCCCCCTTATCCTCACGGCTTTTGATCCGCGCGGCGGCGGTCCAGGGCAGAAAATCTGGGTATGACGCCACATCGGCCACCAGATCATACATCTGTTGGGCGGTGTAGGGCAGTTCGCGGGTCTCTGAATGGGTAGGCATTGATTTCCATCTGTCATGAAGTTAGCCCTTATGAAATCCTATCTCCCCCTTTTTCAAGGTAAAACCCATGACGACGCGACCTTATGTCATCGATGAAATGATCTCGGCCAAGGCAATCGCCGCGCGGATCGAAACCCTTTGCCGCGAAATCCAAAGCGAATTCGCAGGCACCGAAAAGCTGACAGTGGTGGGGCTGCTGCGCGGATCTTTCGTGTTTATCGCCGATCTGGTGCGCGAGCTTGACCTCCCGATCGAGGTCGATTTCCTCGAGGCCTCCAGCTATGGCGATGGCATGGAAAGCAGCAGAGAAGTGCGTATCCTCAAAGACTTGCGCGGCGCAATCGAAGGGCGCGATGTGCTGGTCGTCGAAGATATCGTCGACACGGGCCACACCCTGCATCACGTGCGCAATCTACTGATGTCGCGCGAACCCGCACGGCTGAAAACCATTGCCCTGCTCGACAAACCCAGCCGCCGCGAGGTGGACATGAAGGCCGATTGGATCGGCTTTGAAATTCCGGATGAATTTGTTGTGGGCTACGGCATCGATTTCGCACAGCGCGACCGCAACCAGCCCTTTATCGGCAAGGTCCGTTTTACATGAACGTCGCTTGGCTGATGCGGATGAAACGGTGGGTGCAGCACCCGCCCTCGGCGGGCCGCGTCAAATTCGTCTTTGCTGTGGTCCTGGCCGGCGCGCTGATCTTTGCCGCAGAATACTTTGGCTACTGGCCCGAATGGGCCACGACCCAACGGATCAAAAACCCGTTCTAACTTTTCCAAATGGATGTAAATCCCGGGGAGTTTGAGGGGCAGTGCCCCTCATTGTACCGCGTGAGTTTAAGGGGCAGCGCCCCTCAATGTACTGCGCGAGTTTGAGGGGCAGCACCCCTCAAATCCAATGCAATGCAGTTACCCTAGCTTCGCCAACCGCGCCGCCTGCAGCCGCGCAAAGTCATCCCCTGCGTGGTAGCTCGACCGCGTCAGAGGCGTCGCAGAGACCATCAAGAACCCTTTGCCATAGGCCGATTTTTCATAGGCGGCGAATTCATCGGGGTGCACAAAGCGGTCCACCGCGTGGTGCTTTGGTGTCGGCTGCAGATATTGCCCGATGGTCAGAAAATCGATGTCCGCCGCGCGCATGTCTTCCATGACCTGCATAACGGACTGACGATCCTCGCCCAGACCGACCATGATGCCGGATTTGGTAAACATCGTCGGATCGAGTTCCTTGACCCGCTGTAACAGACGCAGCGAATGGAAATACCGCGCCCCGGGGCGGACCTCGGGGTAGAGGCCGGGCACTGTTTCCAGATTGTGGTTAAACACATCCGGTCGCGCCTCGACCACGGTTTCCAGCACTTTGGGATCACAGCGGATGAAATCGGGGGTCAGGATCTCGATCGTGGTGCCCGGGGACCGTTTGCGGACGGCGCGGATGGTCTGGGCAAAATGCTCTGCCCCGCCGTCTTCGATGTCGTCGCGGTCCACGCTGGTGATCACCACGTGGTTCAGTCCCAGTTTGGACACCGCATCAGCCACACGCCCGGGTTCAAAGATGTCCAGCGCTTCCGGCGGGCGCCCTGTTGCGATGTTGCAGAAGGTACAGGCGCGGGTGCAGACCTCGCCCATGATCATCATGGTGGCATGGCCCTGCGACCAGCATTCGCCCACATTCGGGCAGCCCGCTTCTTCGCAGACAGTCACCAGTTTGTTCTCGCGCATGATCTTTGCGGTATCCGCATAGCCTTTGCCACCCGGCGCCTTCACCCGGATCCACGACGGCTTTTTCGGCTGTGGATTGTCGGGGCGTCGGGCCTTTTCAGGGTGGCGCTGCTCGGGGATTTTCAGGTCTCGCATGATCAGGCTCCGTTTGGAATACGCCCCTTATGTAGTCGGTTCGCGCGGCGCATGAAAGAGGCAGTTGTCACCTGCGGGGCAGCCATGCAGTACGCGCCGATCCGGATTCGCCGTCTAGCCGATCATCGCGCTCCCGGGGCCAAGCGTTTCCGCATAGTGTTTGCGCAAGCGCATCAGGGCGATACGCAGAACGATCTTTCCCGACCGCGCCGACCAGCCAAGGCGCTTTTCCGTGGTTTCCAGCCCTTCCAGATAGCAGCAGCACCGCAGCACAATATCCGACAGACCCGGTCCCAGATCCGCCAGCGCCGATCCCACCCGTGCCCGGGCCGCAGAAGGCGCGCTGCCCTCAAAGCTGACGCTGTCGCCCTGCCCGCCCGGTGCCAGAAACCGGTCCCAGTTCTGCGTCACCGACTCGCCCATTTGCGCCAGTTCAAAATCCTCGCGCAGGCGCTCTCCGGCCTGGACGAGACTGTCGGACAGGAACGGCGCGCCCTTTGCGTCGCGTCTGCGCGCGAGCGCGGCCAACGGGCTTTCTGCCAGCGTGTAGCGCAAGCGTCGTGCCGTTTTCTGCCGCGCCCCCTCTGGCAGCGGCGGCGCAGGGGCAAAACTGGTTTGGGCTTCGGCAAAACCGTCCTGTGCCCCCTGACCCAGCATCTCTTCCAGCGCATGCCGTCCGGCCGCGGTGATGTGATAGCGCAGGATGCGCCCCTCGCCATCACTCGCGATCCAGCCGTTAAGCGCCATCGCCTGCGCGACACAGCGGTCCACCACGGCAGTCCGCGTCTGCGCGCCATCCGGACCACCGCGCACGACAACGGCCTTGTCCATCTCGGCTGCGACCGCCAGCAGCGCACCGGTTTCGCACAAGCGCCGCAAAATGCGCTGCGCCTCGCTTTTCAGCGTTTCATCATCGGGCATCATGGGGGGTGAGGTGTCATTCATCGCGGCGGGCTCCTGCATGGGGTGGGTTTCAAAACGGCTGACCTGCCCCAGCAGATCAAGGGCGTCGTCCACCAGCGGATCATCGCGCCGCGTTTCCAGCCGCCGGATCTGGCGCAGGATGGTAGAGGCGTGACACTCAGCGGATCGCGCCAGCGCCCGGATCGGCTGGCCCATCTCCACATGCGACACATAATGCCGCGCGGCATCCGGCACCCATCCGGGCAATCCACGTCGGTCCGGCGGCGTATTCAAAACTTGGGTCATGCGGTCTCCTTTCTTCAGGCGGCGCGGTTATCCACAGCCTTATCCACAATACCAAAAGGTTAATTGGTTATGGATTTGTTAACATTTACCGATACAACTCATAATTGTTTCCAAAAGGTAAACAGTCGTAACCGCGACGCACGCAGACTTCGCCGCGCGAGCAACACCAGTATCCTGCGTGAAATCCTGCACGTGAGCGGCCATGCGATGGCATGACCCCGCAGCCAGCAAGGATTTGATTTTATGCAAGATATTCTAGCGCGCCTCAGCGGTATTCACCGTCCCGCCATATTGGTGCAGGCAGGCACCATCGGGGCCCGCAGCTATCGCCGCGGCCCGGCCCTGCGACGGATACTGAGGAAAGCGCCCCCGCCACGCAGCGCCGTGGTGCTGGTGCAGCTGATCGATATAGAGGCAGACCTGAACGCCAGACGTAAAAAGACGGACGCAGGCTATAACCTGGTCCGTCATATAGAGGTGATGACCGCCCTCATTGCCGAGGCCGCGATTTTGCGCGAAACCTTGCGAGATGCTGCTACATAAAGCTGTCAGGCTCCGCCGCCTTGCGTTCTGCGACAAAGGCATCAAGCGCCGCACGCGTCTCGGGGTCCATAGGCGGTTGCACATAGTCGCCCAACAGCTTTTCGACCCGCGCCGCCGCCAGCGACTGGGTATCGCGCGCGCCCTCATCTGACCATGTTTCAAATGGCTTGTAGTCCAGCAGGTCGGATTTCCAGAAGGCTTCCTTAAAGTTGGCCTGTGTGTGTGCGCATCCCAGATAATGTCCGCCCGGACCAACCTCGCGGATCGCATCCAGCGCTTGCGCGTTTTCGTCAATCTCTACACCGCGCGCCAAATGGTGCAACGCGCCCAGTTGATCGGCATCCATCACGAATTTCTCGAACGAGGCGACCAGCCCGCCTTCCAGCCAGCCACAGGCGTGGAGCATAAAGTTCACCCCCGACAAAAGCCCCATGTTCAGACTGTTCGCCGTCTCATAGGCTGCTTGCGCGTCGGGCAGTTTTGACCCGCAGAACGAGCCCGAGGACCGGAATGGCAGGTTCATCCGCCGCGCCAATTGCCCCGCCCCATAGGTGATATGCGCGGCCTCCGGCGTGCCAAAGGTCGGCGCACCCGAGTTCATGTCGATCGAGGTCACAAAGGCCCCGAAAATCACCGGCGCGCCCTTACGGATCAGCTGGCTATAGGCGATGCCGGCCATGACCTCGGCCAGGACCTGCGTCAATGTCCCTGCCACGGATACCGGTGCCATCGCGCCGCCAACGATAAAGGGGGAAATGATCGACGCCTGATTGTTCTCGGCAAAGACCTTCAGCGCCCCCATCATCACGTCATCAAACGTCATGGGCGAGTTGATGTTCACCAGCGACGTCATCACCGTGTTCTGGTCGACGAAATCCGCACCGAACAGAATCTTGCACATGTCCACCGAATCCTGCGCGCGGCTCGGTTCCGTGACGGATCCCATGAAGGGTTTATCGCTCAGCGTCATATGCGCATGGAGCATGTCCAGATGGCGCTTGTTGACGGGCACATCGGTGGGCTCACAGACCGTGCCGCCGGAATGGTGCAACCACTTGGACATATAGCCAAGCTTCACGAATTTGTTGAAATCGTCCATCGTGGCATAGCGACGGCCCCCGGCGGTGTCGCGCACGAAGGGCGGGCCATAGACCGGGGCCAACACCAGATTGCGCCCGCCGATCTCGACGTTGCGCGCGGGGTTGCGCGCGTGTTGGGTGAACTGCGACGGCGCGGTCTTGCACAGCTCGCGTGCCAGCCCGCGGGGGATACGCACGCGGTCGCCAGTCACATCCGCCCCGGCCGCGCGCCACAGCGCCAGCGCCTCGGGGTTGTCGGGAAAGTTCACGCCGATCTCTTCCAGCACCGTATCTGCGTTATACTCGATGATCTGCAGCGCCTCTTCGGTCAGCACCTCGTAGTTGGGAATGTTGCGTTCGATGTATTTCGCTGTCTCGAAGGACACAGCCGAGCGTGCCGCCCGACGTGCCGCACCGCCACCACCGCGCCCGCGTCTTGCTGATTCCGCCATGAGGTCTTCCTTTCCGCCAAAACTGACGCCTAGCTACCCCATTCACGCAGCGGGCTTTACGCGGTTTACGGCCTTAGAGGTCAAAAACCGACATCATGCTCCGCCGACCCCTTCATTTTGCCAAAATAAACTCCGGGGGTCTGGGGGCTGGCCCCCACTCCACTCTTGCCACGCAGGCCATCCGCCCATAATCAGTCTGCATGACAGATATCTCCCATGACCGCCTTCTCATCATCGACTTCGGCAGCCAGGTCACCCAGCTGATCGCCCGCCGTTTGCGTGAACTTAATGTGTTCTGCGAAATCCACCCGTTCAACACGGTGGATGATGCCTTTCTCAAGGATTTTGCGCCCAAGGCGGTGATCCTGTCGGGGGGGCCGTCCTCGGTCTTCGCCGAAGGTGCGCCCATGCCACCGCAATCGGTGTTCGAGCTTGGCGTACCGATCCTTGGCATCTGCTACGGCCAACAGGTCATGATGCATTGCCTGGGCGGCAAGGTTGAACGCGGTCACGGCACCGCTGAATTCGGACGCGCCTATGTGACCCCTTCCGCGGCCCGTCTTGAGCTGCTGGAAGGCTGGTTCCTCACCGAGAAAGAGCAAGTCTGGATGAGCCACGGCGATCACGTCAGCGCCATCGCGCCCGGTTTCGAAGTCTACGGCACCTCGCCCCACGCGCCTTTCGCGGTCACCGGCGATGTGTCGCGCAATTTCTATGCCGTGCAGTTCCACCCCGAAGTGCACCACACCCCCAATGGCGCGCGCCTGTATGAAAACTTTGTGCGTCTCGCGGGTTTCAAGGGCGACTGGACAATGAGCGCCTACCGCGACGAGGCCATCGCCGCGATCCGCGAACAGGTCGGCGATCAAAAGGTCATCTGCGGTCTGTCCGGCGGGGTCGATTCCTCGGTCGCGGCCGTGCTGATCCACGAAGCGATTGGGGACCAGCTCACTTGCGTCTTTGTCGACCACGGTCTGCTGCGCAAGGGCGAGGCCGAAGAGGTCGTCACCATGTTCCGTGACAACTACAACATGCCGCTGATCCACGCCGACGAACAGGAACTGTTCCTGGGCGAGCTGGATGGCGTGTCCGACCCCGAAACCAAGCGCAAGATCATCGGCAAACTGTTCATCGACGTGTTCCAGAAGCACGCCAAGGAAGTCGGCGATGCCACCTTCCTCGCACAGGGCACGTTGTACCCCGATGTCATTGAATCCGTGTCCTTTTCCGGCGGCCCGTCGGTCACAATCAAATCGCATCACAACGTGGGCGGCTTGCCCGAAAAGATGGGTCTCAAGCTGGTCGAGCCGCTGCGCGAACTTTTCAAGGACGAGGTGCGCGAGCTTGGCCGCGAGCTGGGTCTGCCCCCGTCCTTTATCGGCCGCCACCCCTTCCCCGGCCCCGGCCTCGCCATCCGTTGCCCCGGTGAGATCACTCGCGAAAAGCTCGACATCCTGCGCGAGGCGGACGCGGTCTATATCGACCAGATCCGAAAGCACGGGCTTTACGATGAAATCTGGCAAGCCTTTGTGGCGATCCTGCCTGTCCGCACCGTGGGTGTGATGGGCGACGGGCGGACCTATGATTTTGCCTGTGCCCTGCGGGCCGTGACCTCGGTCGATGGGATGACGGCGGATTACTATCCGTTCACCCATGAATTCCTGGGCGAGACCGCAACGCGGATCATCAACGAAATTCCGGGCATCAACCGGGTGACCTATGACATCACGTCGAAACCTCCCGGCACGATTGAATGGGAATGATCTGAATGGCTTTGATCGGCCGCATGACAAAGATGCCTCCGGCGGGGATTTTTTTCCATTTGGAAGAGAGACCATGACCCCGACGCTAAGGGCGGCTTTGTGGATGATGGGGTCGATCACGTCTTTCTCTGCGATGGCCGTCGCCGGGCGCGAGCTTGGCGGCAGTCTCGATACGTTCGAGATCATGATGTACCGGTCGCTGGTGGGCGTGATCGCTGTGTTTACGCTCGCGACCGTTTACGGGACCTGGGGGCAGATCAACCGGCGCGACTTCGGCACGCAGATCGGGCGCAATCTGGCGCATTTCACCGGACAGAATCTGTGGTTCTACGCGGTTACGGTGATCCCGCTCGCGCAGGTCTTTGCGCTTGAATTCACTTCTCCGCTTTGGGTGATTGTCCTGTCGCCGCTGATTTTGGGTGAACGGCTTACCAAGGTGCGGGCATTGGCGGCGGTTCTTGGGTTTATTGGTATCCTTTGTGTTGCCCGTCCGACGATTGCCGGGCTGAATGCCGGCGTGATCACGGCGGCGTCCTCGGCGATTTTCTTTGCGCTGACGATCATGCTGACCAAGCGGCTGACGCGCAGCCAGACGATCACCTGCATCCTGTTTTACCTGACGGTGACGCAACTGGTTTTTGGCGTGATCATGGCCGGTTACGACGGGGATATCGCGGTGCCTGCCGTGGCACAGATGCCGCTGTTGTTGCTGATCGGCGTCGCAGGGCTTATGGCGCATTTCTGCCTGACCAACGCATTGTCTATTGCGCCTGCGACCGTGGTCGTCCCGATCGACTTTGTCCGCCTGCCCCTGATCGCCGTCATCGGTATGCTGGTATATGCCGAGGCCTTGGATGTCTGGGTCTTCATCGGCGGCGCGATTATCTTTGCCGGCAATTACATGAACCTCTGGATCGAATCCCGCCGCGTTCCGTAACGAAACTGCAACAGTTTTGGCATGGGGGCGCAGACTTCCCCTTGGTCAAGAATTGACAGATTGACGCATGCTACCGTTCAGTTGCTGTATAAATTGTGGCTGCGTGTTGTGGCTGCATCGCTTCTGGGGAGGAGTATTTAGAGATGACGTATCGAGTAATCGCAATGGCGGCCCTGTTGGGCAGCGCATCCACGTTGCACGCGGGGGGATTGGATCGTTCTGGCCAAGACATCGGCATTCTGTTCGAAGATGGCAACCGTTTCGAATTCAGCTTTGGCCGCGTCTCGCCTTCTATTGACGGCACCGACGTGCGCGGTGGTGGCGATACAGGCAATATTGCCCAAGATTTCAATGTCATTGGCGGCGGCCTTAAGTATCAGTATTCCGATCAGCTGTCCTTTGCTGTTGTCGTTGATGAACCATTCGGGTCCGACGTTTTGTACCCTGCAGTACCAAGTTCCCCGTCCTATGGTGGAACCCAGGCGACTGTGGACAGCTTCGCGATTACCGCTTTGGCGCGGTACAAGTTTAACGATTCTTTCAGCATGCACGGCGGTCTGCGCTATCAAGAAGTCGATGCGACTGTTGCGCTGCAGGGTGCAGGATACGGGCCGCTCAGCGGGTATCGTGCAGACTTCGATTCTGACGGCGCCGTCGGATATGTAATCGGTGCGGCATTTGAAAAGCCAGACATCGCGATGCGCGTTGCGCTGACGTATAACTCGAAAATTACACATGATTTGTCGACGTTGGAAACCAGCAACGGCGCCCCCATCAACCCAGCAGGACGCACAGACACCGAAGTCGAGACGCCCGAAAGTCTCAACCTGGAATTTCAAACCGGGGTCGCGGCTGATACGCTCGTTTTCGGTTCGATCCGCTACGCACGCTATTCCGATACCATCGTATCACCAGACGTCTTTAACGTTCTGACACGCGGTGCGAGCCTGACGTCAATCGAAGATTCCACCGATTACGAAATTGGCGTCGGCCGTCGCTTCAACGACCAGTGGTCTGGCTCGATTGCGATCGGATACCAGCGTGCGGACGGCGACGATCAAGTCTCTCCGCTCGCGCCAACCGATGGTGCCCGGTATGTGTCCTTGGGCGCTAAATATCAGGCGACAAGCCAGTTCGATGTGAGCATGGGCGTGCGCTATACCAAGCTTGGCGATGCGCGGGCAACCACACAGAATACGCCGCAGGCAAACTTCGAAGACAACTCTGCAGTCTCTGTCGGGGTTAAGTTCGGCTACAACTTCTAAGCCCTACCACAGCAACGCTCTATCAGCCCGCCCCAGCAATGTGGCGGGCTTTTTCATGGGCCCGCGATGTCTGACGTCTCGTGGCCGATGTCTCGCGTCTGGTGTCTCGGCACAGGCTAGGCTACTCATTGCGAAACAAGACGTTCCAAGGATGACGACCCATGCTCTACCCCTCTGCCGATGCGTGGCGTGCCGCGCCGCATAAACATGTGCTGGTCTTTGGCATGTCGGGTCTGGGCAAGACGCATATGGCGCATCTGCTGCGGCAGTCGGGGGGGTGGTTCCACTACTCCATCGACTACCGGATCGGGACGCGATACTTGGGTGAAACCATCGCTGACAACGCCAAAGCCGAAGCGATGAAGGTGCCCTTCCTGCGGGATCTTCTGCTGAGCGATAGCATCTACATCGGGTCAAACATCACCTTTGATAATCTTTCGCCCGTGGCGACCTGGCTGGGCAAGCCCGGCGATGCGGCCAAGGGGGGATTGCCGATGGCGGAATATGCCTCGCGACAGGAAGCGTTCAAACAGGCAGAGATCGCAGCCTTGCGCGACACCGGCCATTTCGCGCGCCGTGCGCAGACGCTTTATGGGTATCCGCATTTCATCTGTGACACCGGCGGCTCGATCTGTGAATGGGTGGACCCCGATGACGACAATGATCCGCTGATGCAAACCCTGTCGGCGGAATGTCTGCCGGTCTGGATCAAGGGTGACGATGCCCACACCCAAGAGCTGATCCGCCGCTTTGACAAAGCGCCCAAGCCAATGGCCTACCAGCCCGAGTTCCTGCTGCGGGTGTGGCAGGAATATCTGCGCGAAAACAACTGCCAAGAGGATGATGTCGATCCGGATGCCTTCATCCGCTGGACCTACGCCCAAGCGCTTGCCCACCGACAGCCGCGCTACGAGGCGATGTCGCGATGGGGGGTGACCGTGACTGCCGATCAGGTGGCCGGGCTCAAATCCGAGGATGACTTCAACGACCTGATCGCGGGGACGTTAAGCGCGTGACCCTTGGCGCCCTCTGCGCGGGCGCTTATCTAAATCCGGCGCAGATGATGCAAGACCTGAGCCCCTAGACGTGGAATACTGACATGCCAATTAAACTGCCTTCCGACCTGCCTGCCTATGACGTGCTGACGCGCGAAGGTGTCATGGTGCTGGACGAGGAAATGGCGGCGCGTCAGGATATCCGGCCTTTGCGCATTGCCTTGCTGAACTTGATGCCGAAAAAGATCCAGACAGAAAACCAGTTCGCGCGGCTGATCGGGGCGACGCCCTTGCAGATCGAATTCAGCCTGATCCGCATGTCCGACCACCAGTCGCGCAATACGGCCGCAGATCACCTTGAAAGCTTCTACCGCCCGTTCGAGGAAGTCACCCACGAGAAATTCGATGGGCTGATTATCACCGGTGCCCCGATAGAGCATCTGGACTTTGACGACGTCACCTATTGGGAAGAGCTTACCCGCGTCTTTGACTGGACCCAGACCAATGTCCATTCGACCTTCGGCGTGTGCTGGGGTGGCATGGCGATGATCAATTACTTCCACGGTATCAAAAAGCATCTGTTGGAGGAAAAGGCCTTCGGCTGCTTCCGCCACAGCAACCTTGAACCGTCGTCGCCCTATTTGCGCGGGTTCTCGGATGATCTGGTGGTGCCGGTCAGCCGTTGGACCGAAATGCGCGCGGCAGAGGTCGACGCCGTGCCCAGCCTGACCACCTTGCTCGGCAGCAAGGAGGTCGGCCCCTGTCTGGTCGAGGATGCAGGGCATCGGGCGCTCTATATCTTCAATCACCTTGAATATGACCGCGACACATTGAAGGACGAATATGACCGCGATGTCGCCCAAGGCACGCCGATCAACGTGCCCTGCAACTATTACCCCGATGATGACCCCGCGCAGGTGCCGCTGAACCGCTGGCGTAGCCATGCGCATCTGCTCTACGGCAACTGGATCAACGAGATCTACCAGACCACCCACTACGATCTGAACGACATCGGTCGCAGCAATTTTGGGACGTAGCATGCTGTTGATCCTGACGCTGGTCGCCGTGGGCTTGGTGATCGTG
>NZ_DGMH01000035.1:93869-98108 GCF_002388305.1 Sulfitobacter sp. UBA4523 | reverse complement strand
CCGCCGATTGGCGAGCTGATCGATATCGACGGCGTGAAGGTCCATGCCAAGGTGCAGGGCAGCGGGCCGGATCTGGTGCTGATCCACGGGGCGTCAGGGAATATGCGGGATTTCACCTTTGATATGGTGGACCAGCTTTCCGACCGCTACCGCGTTATCCTGTTCGACCGTCCGGGGCTCGGCTGGACCGACAACCTGCCCCAACACGCGGGCGCATGGAATGCTACGGCGGCCACACCCCATGAACAGGCCGCGCTGTTGCAAAAGGCAGCGGACAGGCTTGGGGTGAACAACCCGATCGTCCTGGGGCACAGCTACGGCGGCGCGGTGGCGCTGGCGTGGGGGCTGTCGCGGCCCGATGACACGGCGGCGCTGGTGCTCGTATCCGCCGTGTCCGAGCCGTGGGAAGGTGACCTTGGATGGCAGTACAAGATCACCGGTTCTGCCTTCGGGTCGGGTATTGTGATCCCGCTGGTCACCGCCTTTGTGCCGCAGGGATTTGTACGCGCCAGCGTCGGCGCGATCTTTGCCCCGCAAGACACGCCTGACGGCTATAGTGATCACATCGGCACCGGCCTGTCCCTGCGCCGGATGTCCATGCGCGCCAATGCGCAACAGGTGAACACGCTGCTGCCCGAGATCAAGAAGATGGTCCCGAAATATGATACGCTGACCCTGCCGGTCGAGCTGATCCACGGCACCGCAGACACCATCGTCCCGCTGGATGTCCACGCGGCAATCGCCACGCCGCAACTGCCCGACGCGGTGCTGACCACCCTGCCCGGCATTGGCCATATGCCACAACATGTGACCCAACCCGACGTCATCGCCGTCATTGACCGCGCAGCGACACGTGCGGGTTTGCGCTAGGGGGCAGAACGCTCCATAAGTTAGGGTGAACAGGATATTTGAGGAGGCCCCCATGGACCTGCCCTTTGACGGTGCGATCAGCGCCTACTTCGAAAATGACGCGCCCGCGCCAATCAACAAGGCGATCAAACGCGCCGACAAGGACGATATCCTAAGCGACAGCTACCCCCATTCCGAACGTCTGGGGCGCAAGCAATATGACCGCGAGATGGATCGGCTCCAGATCGAACTGGTCAAGCTGCAAGCATGGGCGCGCGACACCGGCACGCGTATCGCGATGATCTTTGAAGGCCGCGACGCTGCGGGCAAAGGCGGCACCATCTCGCGCTTCCGTCAGAACCTGAACCAGCGTTCCGCCCATGTGGTGGCCCTGCCCAAACCCACCGAAACCGAAGCAGGTCAGTGGTATTTTCAACGCTATATCAAACATTTGCCTACCGCCGGTGACATGGTGTTCTTTGATCGCAGCTGGTACAATCGCGGCGTCGTCGAACCGGTTTTCGGCTTTTGCACCGAGGCCCAGCGTGAAGCCTTCTTCGATCAGGTTGTCCCGCTGGAAAAGATGCTGGTGGACGATGGGCTGCACCTGTTCAAATTCTGGCTCAACGTAGGCCGCGGCGAACAGCTGCGGCGGATGCTCGCGCGCGAAGGCGACCCGCTGAAACAATGGAAACTCAGCATCATCGATGTCAAAGGGCTGGCGAAATGGGACGCCTATAGCGCCGCGATCAAGGACACGCTGCAGCGGTCCCATACGCCGCAGACCCCGTGGACGGTGATCCGCTCTGACGATAAACGCCGCGCGCGGCTGGCAGCGATCCGGACCGTGCTCCACGCGTTTGACTATACAGGCAAAGATACCAAGGCGATCGGCGCGATTGATGACCAGATTTGCGGCGGGCCGGATATCTGGGATGCCTAAACGCGGCTATCACCACGGCAACCTGCGACAGGCGCTGATCGACGGCGCGCTCAAACTGATCGAGGATCGCGGCCCCACGGGGTTCACCCTATCAGAGGCGGCGAAACAGGCGGGTGTCACACCCGCAGCCGTCTATCGGCATTTCGAAGGCCGCGAAGACCTGATCGCCGAAGGCGCATTGCAAGGCTATGATATCTTTGCCGAATTGATGGAAGCCGCGTATCAATCCGGCCAGCCTTCCGCGCTCAAGGCGTTCGAGGCGACAGGCCGTGCCTATCTTGCCTTCGCCCGCGATTATCCGGGTCATTACATCGCGATGTTCGAAAGCGGTATTTCCGTCAACCGCACCCCCGATCTGGCTGCCGCTGCGGCGCGGGCCAATGGGGTGCTGGAACAGGCCGCAAGCGATCTCAGCCAGCATATCCCGTTGGAAAAACGCCCGCCCGCCTCGATGTTCTCGGCCCATATCTGGGCGCTGAGCCACGGGGTGGTGGAACTCTTCGCCCGTAATTCCCCCGGCAGGGCCTCGCCCTTTCCCGCAGATGATCTGCTGGAAAGCGGCATTGGCATCTACCTGCGCGGCCTTGGTCTGGTGGGACCGGACGACTAGGCGGCGATCTCCTCCAAGGCCTGCGCCGCGATCTCGAAGGATTTGACCCGCGCGGCGTGGTCGTGGATCTGCCCTGTCAGGATCAATTCATCTGGTTTATATGTCTCAATCATCTGCGACAGTTGACGCGCGACGCGCTCGGGGCTGCCCACGGCCGTGACCCGCAGGGCCTGATCGACGGCCTGACGCATCTGAACGCCAACCTCGGCGTCAATATCGCGCACCGGACGCGGCAGCTTGCCCGGTTTGCCGGTGCGCAACCGCACAAAAGCCTGCTGCATGGAGGTCCGAAGGTAAGCCCCCTCTTCATCGGTATCCGCCGCGAAAACATTTGCCGCCAACATGAAATGCGGTTTCTCCCACTGCGCCGAGGGTTTGAAATCGCGACGGTAAATCGCCACGGCGTCTTCCAACGCATCGGGGGCGAAATGCGAGGCAAAGGCATAGGGCAGCCCGAAATGCGCCGCCAACTGCGCGCCATAGAGCGAAGAGCCCAATATCCACACCGGCACATGGGTGCCCTGCCCCGGATGCGCCATCACACGCGCCCCAGCAGGAGCCTCGCCAAGATAGCCGATCAGCTCGGCCACATCTTCGGGGAAACGGTCGCCCCCTTGCATCCCGCGCCGCAAGGCGTGGTACACGGTCTGATCCCCACCGGGCGCGCGGCCAAGGCCCAGATCAATCCGGTTTCCGTGAATCGTGGCAAGCGTGCCAAACTGCTCTGCAATCGCCAGCGGCGCGTGGTTCGGCAACATGATGCCCCCCGCGCCCACACGGATGCGAGAGGTGTGATCCGCCACATGCCCGATCAACACCGATGTCGCGGCAGAGGCGATCCCCGGCATGTTGTGATGCTCTGCCATCCAGTAGCGATAATATCCCGCCGCTTCGGTCCGCTTTGCCAGATCAATCGTATTCGCAATGGCCTGGCGGGCATCTGACCCTTCGGGCACGGGGGAAAGATCAAGGACTGAATATCGCATGGGGCGGCTCCGTTTTTAACGCATCCTTTACCTAAGCACGCAGCATTGAAAACAAAACCACCCCGCCGGCTTCATTTTGCGAAATAAACTCTCCCCGAAGGGTCGGCTGGCCTCAGGCGCATATGAAAAAGGCCGCCCCGGCAGGAGCGGCCTTTTCCAAAAATTGTAAAGTAAAGCTTAACGCTTGGAGAACTGGAAGCTCTTACGCGCTTTCGCACGACCGTACTTCTTACGCTCAACAACACGGCTGTCGCGTGTCAGGAAGCCTGCCGCTTTCAGCGCGCCGCGCAGGGAGGGATCGTACAACTGCAGTGCTTTGGAAACACCGTGCTTAACCGCGCCCGCCTGACCGGACAGACCGCCACCTTTCACAGTTGCAACAACGTCGAACTGACCGTCGGTGCCTGTGATGGTGAAAGGCTGTGCCAGGATCATCTGCAGAACGGGGCGTGCAAAATATTCGTTTTGCGCTTTGCCGTTTACGATGACTTTACCGGAACCTGGTTTGATCCAGACGCGGGCAACCGCATCTTTACGCTTACCGGTTGCATAGGCGCGGCCTTGCGCGTCACGCACGGGCTCGCGTGGGGTCATTTCAACTTCTGTCCCCTGAACGCCACCGATGTTCTCGGTTACGGCCGCTTCGAGGCCTTCGAGTGTTTTGATTTCATCAGCCATGCTTATGCACTCCGCGTGTTTTTAGAGTTCATGGATTTCACGTCCAGAACCTCGGGGCTTTGCGCCTCGTGGGGGTGTTCGGAACCGGCGTAAACGCGCAGGTTGGTCATGATCTGGCGGCTCAGGCGGTTGCCGGGCAGCATGCGCTTGACCGCTTGGGTCACAACACGCTC
>NZ_DGMH01000035.1:72825-93768 GCF_002388305.1 Sulfitobacter sp. UBA4523 | reverse complement strand
GTGTGCCAGTAGAAGTTTTCTTCACGCTTCTTGCCGGTCATCTGGATTTTCTCGGCATTGATCACGATGACGTTGTCGCCGCAATCCATGTGAGGTGTGTAGGAAGGCTTGTGCTTGCCGCGCAGACGCATGGCAATGATCGACGCAAGACGGCCAAGGACGACGCCTTCAGCGTCGACGATGATCCATTTCTTGTCGATATCTGCCGGTGTTGCAGAAAAGGTTTTCATGGAGGGAATTCCCGTTACTTTGGTGAAAGGGTCCGAAACCGAACCCCGCTATCTGATGGCTGGGTTATAAACACGCCCTTCGCCACGTCAAGCGCCACATTCCCTATTTTCTTCCACAAAAACAACACCTTGCAAATTAGGTATTATTATACCCCACAAAAATCACACACTCAACTGCTCGGGCGGAGAGTCCAGCAGATGTCGCAGCCGCATGATCGCATCCTCAAAACTGTGCAGCGCCACGCCTGCGTTGATCGCAAGCCGGACCGCATGGGGCGCGCGGGCATCGCGGCAGACGAATTCCTCGGCCGAGCGGATTTGAACGCCCTGCCCTTCAGCAGCCTGACAGAACGCGCCCGCCCGCCAGCCAACCGGCAGGCTCAGCCATAAAAACGGCACGTTGGTGCGCCACGCCACATCATAGCCGCCCAGTATATTCACCGCGCTTTGGACATAGGCGTTAAAGCCCTGACGCGTGCCTTCGGCGATGGCGTCGATATCTGGATGCACCAGCAGCTTGGCACATAGGTCGATCAACGGGGTCGCAAGGCCGAAGCAATTGTACTCGGCCACGCGACGCAGATCGGGTGTGCGCTGGCGCGGGCCGATGGCGAAGCCGATGCGCAGCGCAGGGGTCAGGGTCTTGGCCAGCGACGAGACATACCAGCCGCGTTCGGGGGCAAGCATCCGGTAGGTCGGCGCACGCTCTACGCGCATGCGATAACAATCGTCCTCGACAATTTGAAAATCATGTTTGCGCGCCACCTCGACCAGCGCCTCGCGGCGCGCCACAGGTGTGAAACCGGCGGTCGGGTTATGCACTTCGGGCGAGGTGCAGAAAATCTGAAGATCATGGTTCCGCGCCACCTCGTCCAGCGCTTCGGGGATCACGCCGTCTTTATCCATCGCCACCGGAATGACATCGGCGCGCAGCAGCTCGCCCGCGCGGCGGAAACCGGGGTACGACAGCTCTTCAATCGCGATGGCGGGGCGTCGGCCTTGCAGGATGGATTGGAACACGAGCGACAGACCGTTTTGCCCGCCGTGAGACAGGATCACATCGGCTTCGGTAAAGGATCCCAGCGGCGTGCCGGCCAGCCATTTGACCACAGCTTCGCGGGCGGGGCGCGCCCCGGTGCGGCTCGGATAATGCATCACGCCTGACGCCGGATCCTGAGCGACCTCGGCCATCAGATTGCGGATCAGCGTCGCCTGCCCCGCCGATGGGAGGTGTGGCGAGAACATGTTCACGGCATAGGTGTCCGCGGGGTAGTTCTTGGTTCCTTGATGCACGTGGTGGGCGATCACATCCATCTCGATCGGGCTGTTGCGATCGGGGGTCGTGGGCGGCAGCGCAACAAAGGTGCCGCGCCCGACCTCGGCCTGCAACGTCCCGCTTTCGGTCAGCATCGTATAGGCCCGTGCCACGGTCCCCGGCGTGACGCCAAGCTTCCATGCCAGTTCCCGCACCGGTGGCAGTTTTTCCCCCGCCGATAAAGCGCCGTTCGAGATAGCGTTTCGTATCATTGTAACAACGGCTTTGTATTTGGGGCCAGGCCCGTCAATTTGATCAGGTTGCCAAATTGTACCCATTACAATGTTTTCCTTTTCAAAATGTATCGCATTTTGTACCCCTTTGTTACGGCAAAACGTAACATTGTGTCAATACAATTCAGAAATAGGAGATTCTCATGACACAGACCCTGACCCTCAACCACGAAACTGTGGCAATCCTGAACCAGCGCAGCACACCGTTTGCCGCTGTTCTTGCGGTCAAATTTGCGGTCTGCGTCACGAAGATGGCATCGCGTCGCCGGACACGCAAAGCGCTCGCACAGCTTGAGCCTTGGCAGTTGGCAGACGTGGGACTCACACCGCGACAGGCTCATGATGAGTCTATTCGGGTGTTCTGGAAGGCGTAACGTCCCTGTGGCGCAGTCCAGACCTCTTCACTCGGGCCGGTAAATACCGGCCCTTTTTTCGATTGTACCCGTCAGTGTGGGGTACAATCAGCGTGGCGGAATGGCATAGGTCAGCGATGCCCGCGCGACAGGGTCGTCCAGCCCTTCGGAATAGACCAGCACATCACAAATCGACAGCAGCTTGCCGAGCTTGAGCAACCGCGTCTTGGCGATCAGATCGGTGTTGGCCGCAGGCTTGCGCATGAAATCGATCGAACAGTTTGTGGTCACCGCCAGCGCTTTGGGCCCGATTCGCGCCAAGGTCATCAGATAGGCGCTGACATCGGCCAGCGCGAAGATCGACGGGCCGGACACGGTGCCGCCGGGGCGCAGGTGCCGGTCCGCGGTGAGCAAACGTGTGGTCAGATCCGTCTCTCCGACATGGTCGATGGCGAAATCATCGGCGACCTGCTTGAACACGTCTTTCATAAAAACCGCGAGCGCATCGGCATCCATCATAATTGGCATACTTGTCCTCCCTCATATGTCGCGGCTAGGCTCAGGGAAAAGCGGGAGGGGTTCAAGATGACAATGGTCGAAATGGCATGTGACGGTGCGGTAGTCCGGTTGACGATGAACGCGCCGGACCGGTTGAACGCGCTGTCGGACGAGATGCTGGCCGCGTTGCAGGCGCGTCTGGACGAGATCGCGCATCGTCCCGATATACGGGTCGCCATCCTTGCAGGGGCGGGTAAAGCGTTCTGCGCCGGGCATGATCTGAAGCAGATGACCGCGTTGCGCGACGCCAAGGATGGGGGTGTCGCCGGCTTCCAAGACCTGTTCGAACGCTGCGCCCGTCTGATGGCGCGCATCCAGTCCCTGCCCCAGCCCGTGATCGCGCAAGTCCACGGCATCGCCACGGCCGCGGGATGTCAGCTGGTCGCGACCTGCGATCTTGCGGTCGCGGCCGAGGATACGCGCTTTGGCGTGAACGGGGTGAATATCGGCCTGTTCTGCTCGACCCCGATGGTCGCGCTCAGCCGAAATATCCCGCGCAAACAGGCGTTCGAGATGCTGACCACGGGCGAGTTTATCGATGCAACCCGCGCCCGCGAGCTGGGGTTGATCAACCGTATCGCCCCACCAGACGAGCTTGCGACGCAGACGACAGCGCTGGCCCAGCAGATCGCGGACAAGCTGGGCACAGCGGTCAAGATCGGCAAACAGGCCTTCTATGCGCAGCTCGCCATGCCGGTCGCGCAAGCTTATGTCTACACGGGCGACGTGATGGTGGAAAACATGCTCAACCCCGACACAGCCGAGGGCATCGCAGCCTTCCTGGAAAAACGCCCTCCTGAGTGGGATCGGTAAGCCAGAAACAGACTGTTTCCGATGGTGCCGCACAGATCACGAATTCGTGCTTTCAATTCGGGCGCTTTTGTGGCACAAATAAGACAAGGCAGATGCCTTGATGATTTTGGGTCGCCGCCGGCGGAAGGTCCCTCCAGGTCAGCCTCTCACTGACCGACCGTTCCCGCAGCGGCGACCCCAAAAAAACCCTTCTTATTCAGTCGATATGTTTGATGGCCCAAAGGGCGGCGGTCACGCGTTTCGCGACAGGCACCGCTGGCTATTGCACCGCGCCAGCCCCTGCCCTACATCGCTGGCATGACACATACACTCCATATCATCGGCGGCGGCATGGCCGGATCAGAGGCCGCCTGGCAGGCGGCGAACGCGGGCATTCAGGTTGTGCTCCATGAAATGCGGCCCAAGGTCGGCACCTTCGCGCATCAGACGGGCCTGCTGGGGGAAATGGTCTGCTCCAACTCCTTCCGCTCGGATGATAACGAACAGAACGCCGTGGGGCTGCTGCATTGGGAGATGCGTGCCGCCAACGGGCTGATCATGGCAACAGCTGAGAAACACCGCCTGCCCGCCGGCGGTGCCTTGGCGGTGGACCGTGATCCCTTCGCGCAATCGGTGACAGACGCGCTGATGGCGCACCCGAATATCTCTGTCGAATATGGCGAGATCACCGATCTGCCGCGCGAGGGTCACTGGATCATCGCGACCGGCCCGCTGACCTCGGGCGATCTGGCGCAGTCTATCGCCGCCGAAACCGGTGCCGAGGCACTGGCCTTTTTCGACGCGATCGCGCCGATCATCTATCACGACAGCATCGATATGAGCAAAGCGTGGATGCAATCGCGCTATGACAAGGGCGAGACCGAGGAAGAGCGTACAGCCTACCTCAACTGCCCGATGACCAAGGACCAATACGAGGCGTTCATCGACGCGCTGCTGGCCGCGGATAAGACCGAATTCAAGGAAGGCGAGACGGCGGGTTACTTCGACGGCTGCCTCCCGATCGAGGTGATGGCCGAACGCGGACGCGAAACGCTGCGCTTTGGCCCGATGAAGCCCGTCGGCCTGACCAACCCCCATGATCCCGACAATAAACCCTATGCCGTGGTGCAACTGCGCCGCGATAACAAGCTGGGCACGTTGTATAATATCGTCGGCTTCCAGACCAAGATGAAATACGGGGCCCAGACAGAGGTGCTGCGGATGATTCCGGGGCTTGAAAATGCCTCCTTCGCGCGGCTCGGCGGTATCCACCGCAATACCTTCCTGAACTCGCCCACGCTGTTGGACGATCAGATGCGCCTGCGCAGCCAGCCGAACGTACGGTTTGCAGGGCAGATCACCGGTGTCGAAGGCTATGTGGAAAGCGCTGCGATGGGTCTGCTTGCCGGGCGTCTGGCCGTGGCCGAGATCAAGGGCGAAGCGGCCACCCCGCCGCCGCCAACCACTGCGACCGGTGCCTTGATCACCCATATCACCGGCGGCGCGGATGCGAAAACCTTCCAGCCGATGAACGTCAACTTTGGCCTGTTCCCACCGGTCGAGGGGCTGAAATCTGGCCGTCGCGGTCGCAAGGATCGCTATAAAGCCTACACCGACCGCGCCAAGACAGACTGGCAGGGCTGGTTGGACGGCACCACGCCCGCAGCATGAGCTTTCGCACCCGGTTCGCGCCGTCGCCCACCGGGCCTCTGCATCTGGGGCATGCCTATTCGGCGCTGGTGGCCCACGATATGGCGCGCGCCCAAGGCGGCAGCTTTTTGCTGCGGTTCGAGGACACGGATCTGGAACGATCAAAGCCCGAATATATGCGCCAAGCGTTGGACGATCTGGCGTGGCTGGGCATCACATGGGATGCACCACCTCTGATGCAATCCGACAACCTTGATGTGTATAATCAAAGTGTTGAGGCGCTTTCTTCACATGGATTGACCTATCCCTGCCGCTGTAGCCGCAAAGATATTGCCGCCGCACTCGCCGCGCCGCAGGAAGGGGCACCGCATAGCGTCTATCCGCAGACCTGCAAAACGCGCAGTATGGACGACCGCGGACCGAATGACGCGATCCGCCTGCATATGGACCGCGCGCTTGCGCAGGCGTCAGACGGGCTGGGGTTCATAGAGGACGGGCCGCTACACGCTGGCCCGCATCCCCTTGATCACGCAGCGCTTTTGACAGAGATCGGTGATATCGTGGTGGGGCGCAAAGACATCCAGACCGCCGCCTACTTCCTTGCCTCTGCCATCGACGATATCCGCGAGGGGATCACCCATGTAGTGCGCGGCGTGGACCTGTTTGACTTCACTCAGGTGCAGGTGTTGCTGCTGGATCTGCTGGGCCACAAACCCCCGCGCTATTTCCACCACGATCTGATCCGTGATGAAAATGGCAAGCGGCTGGCAAAACGCGACGACGCGCGCGCAATCTCCTTGTACCGGAGCGAAGGCGCGTCACCACAAGATATTCGTGCGATGATAGGGCTTTAGCGCCTATTCATCATGCATTACGTCAAGCGTGATGCGTTCGGCACCATCCTCGACCAGCGTGTAAAAGCAGCTTCGCCGTCCTGTGTGACAGGCCGCCCCCGTCTGGTGCACCTTCACCAGCAGGCAATCGCGGTCACAGTCGATGCGCAGTTCGACCAGCTCTTGCACGTGGCCGCTGGTGTCGCCCTTGATCCAGAATGACTGGCGAGAGCGGCTCCAATAGGTGACGCGGCCGGTTTCCAGCGTTTGGGTGACGGCCTGCGCGTTCATCCACGCCATCATTAACACCTCGCCCGTGGTCGCATCCTGTGCAATCGCGGGGATCAGCCCTGCTTCGTTGAATTTCAATGTGCTGGTGTCAAAGTCCATCGCCGAGCCTTCAGTTTGTTTTTGCATCATCCGCGTGAAGGCTTATGTAAGGGTTAACGACACAGAGGAACAGCCATGAGTGACGAGACAGACCTGATCAAGCTATACTCGGCGCGGATTTTGGGGCTTGCGGCTGACATCCCACATCTGGGGCGCTTGGAGAATCCCGATGCCAGCGTCACGCGGCGCTCGCCCCTATGTGGGTCCACCGTCACGGTCGATGTCGTGGTCGAAGATGGCAAGCTGGCGCAGATGGGTCAGGATGTGAAGGCCTGCGCCTTGGGTCAGGCCTCTGCCGCTGTGGCCGGTACGGCGGCAGTTGGTGCGACGTTGGATCAGATCCAGACGGCGCGGGATCAGTTGAAAGCGATGTTGAAAGGCCAAGGCCCCGTGCCCGACGCCCCCTTTGACGGGTTCGAGGTGCTGACCCCCGCCGTGGCCTATAAAAACCGTCATGCGTCCATCCTGCTGACGATAGAGGCGCTGGCCGAAGCGATGGAACAGACCCAAGAGGTTGCGCAAAACGGCTAGGCCCGTTCCGCTGCGATTTGTGCAAATAGCGCCGCGGCAGCGATGCCTCCAGCGGTGAACGCCCCCCACCGAACGCCTACACAAAAAAACGCCGCACATCCGGGCAGGATGGCGGCGTAAGGGTGCGGTGACCGTGAAGGCTCGTTTTGATCCGTGACAGAGGGGACAACTCGGGCACAGGGACGAAGGTATTGCGGACTTCGCCAACGCATAGAGTTTGGGACAGATGCGCGGGCTAGATCAAAACAACACGGTTTACGCAGGCAGAAGTCAAACGAAGGCGGGAAGGTGCAGACCGACCACGAGGATGACAACCAAGGCAGCCGCCCCTGCGGCATCTTGCAACAGCGTGTCTTTCGACCGTTTGGCAATGGCTTTGACTGTAAGGATCGTGGTCATTTGCGTTCTCCCGTTTCCGTTGCCTATTTGTTCTCATTTTCAAACCCCTGTGTAAAGAACTTTATGAGAACAAAAGAGAACAAAATGGGATTAAGCTCCTAACCCACTGATATCAAACGGATCGCCTCGTCCTGGCGCATCAGCCATAACAGCAGCCGGGCGGCTTTGCCGCGCGGGGTGGTCAGATCAGGGTCCACAGCCAGCAAGGCGCGCGCATCCGATTGGGCGACCTGCATCAAAGCCGCCTGTTTCTCCAGATCCGCCACCCGAAACCGCGGTACGCCAGATTGCGCCGTACCAATCAGATCACCGGTCCCGCGCATCTTGAGGTCCGTCTCGGCGATCACAAAACCATCCTCGCTTTCGCGCAAAACCTCCAGCCGTTGGCGGCCGCTCTCGCTGAGCGGGGCTTGATACATCAGCAAGCAGGTAGAGGCCGCCTGCCCCCGTCCCACGCGCCCGCGCAGCTGGTGCAGCTGTGCCAGCCCGAAGCTTTCGGCGCGCTCGATCACGATGATGCTGGCGTTCGGCACGTCGACGCCCACCTCGATCACCGTGGTAGCGACCAGCAGCTTGGTCTGCCCTTGCTGAAAGGCACGCATGGCCGCGTCTTTATCGGCGGGCGGCATCTGCCCATGGACCAGCCCGACCAAGCCTTCGCCCAATGCCGCACGCAGGTGTTTGAACCGCGCTTCTGCGGCGATCAGATCGCTGACCTCGCTTTCTTCGACCAACGGGCACACCCAATAGCATTGCCGCCCTTCGCTGATGGCAGCGCGCAAACGGGTCACGACCTCCTCCATCCGGTCGGTGGCAATCAGGGCGGTGCGGATGGGTTTGCGCCCGGGCGGCTTTTCATCCAGCACAGACACGTCCATATCGCCATATTGCGCAAGGGCCAGCGACCGCGGGATCGGCGTCGCGGTCATGACCAAAACATCGACGGCCTGCCCTTTTTTGCCAAGCTCAAGCCGCTGGCGCACCCCAAAGCGGTGCTGTTCATCCACCACCGCGAGGCGCAGATCGCCAAAGGCGACATCGGCCTGAAACACCGCATGGGTGCCCACAAGGATCTGGATCGCGCCGCTTTCCAGCGCGCTCAGCTTGGCGCGCCGTTCGGGCCCTTTATCGCGTCCGGTCAAGAGCTCAAGCACCACACCCGCTTGTTCGGCCAGGGGGCGCAAGCCTTCAAGATGTTGACGCGCAAGGATTTCTGTCGGGGCCATCAGCACGCCCTGCCCGCCTGCCTCAACCGCCCGCAACAATGCCATGAAGGCGACCAGCGTTTTGCCCGCGCCCACATCCCCCTGCAGCAAGCGGTTCATCCGCGCCCCGCTGGCCATGTCCTTTGCAATCTCGGCGATGGCGCGGGTCTGTGCACCGGTGGGCGCGTAGGGCAATGCGCCAAGCACGCGCTGCTGCAGGTGGCCATCCCCAACCGTCTTGCGCCCCGCCTTCCGCCGGTCCTTGGCGCGCGCAAGGGCAAGCGTCAGTTGATGGGCGAGCAATTCATCATAGGCCAGCCGCGCCCGCGCTGGCGCCGCGGCAGAAAGCTCAGCCATGTCGTTCGGGGCATGCGCCTGTTGCAGCGCATCGGGAAAATCAGGCCAGTTCTCTTGGTTCTTCTGATTGGGGTCAATCCATTCGCCGACCTCTGGCACCCGCGACAATGCGGCCCGCGTGGCCTTATACATCAGTTTTTGCGTGATCCCGCTGGTCAGCGGATAGACCGGTTCAAACGTCGGAATATCGCCCGCCTCGGCTTCGGGCACGACGAAATCCGGATGCACCATCTGGGGGATGCCGTCAAAAAGCTCTACCCGCCCCGACACCACGCGCCGTGACCCTTCGGGCATCTGCCGTTTCCAGTAATCCCCGCGCGCGTGAAAGAAGACCAGTTGAAAGGCGGTGGCGCTGTCTTCGACATGAATACGGTAGGCCCCGCCCTTGTTTGCAGGGGCCCGATGCGCGCCAACGGTGACCGCCACGGTGACAGTGGCGGGCAGGATCGCATCCTTGACACTGGGCTGCAGCCGTCGGTCGATGCCGGAATACGGCAGCGTAAACAACAGGTCCCGCGGGGCAATCACCCCAAGCTGGGCAAAGTTCTGCGCGGTCTTCGGCCCGACCCCTTCCAGCGTTTCGAGTTTGGCAAAGAGGGGGAAAAGCGCCTCGGGCCGGCCCGTCATGCGCCGTCGATCAGCGCAAGCCAGCCGTCCTCGTCCAATGTCTGAATGCCCAGATCCGCCGCTTTCTTGGCCTTGGAGCCAGCCCCCGGCCCCGCGACCAGAATATCGGTTTTCGCACTGACCGAGCCAGAGACCTTGGCCCCCAAACGTTCGGCGCGCGCCTTCGCCTCGGCGCGGGTCATTTTTTCAAGCGTGCCGGTGAAGACTACGGTTTTTCCTGCCACGGGGGACCCTTCGGTATCGGGGCGCGCCACATCCTGCACCGACAGTTCCGCCACCAGCCGGTCGATCGAGGCACGCTCGGCCTCTTGGGCAAAGGTGCTTACCAAGCTTTGCGCCATGACCTGACCGACGCCGTCCACACCGATCAGATCGTCCCAGGCGGGGCCATCCCCGGATTTTGCATGGCCCATCGCAGCCTCGAACGCGGTCCAGCTGCCGTAATGCTGCGCGATCAGGTTCGACGCCGCTTCGCCCACATGGCGGATGCCAAGCGCAAAGATCAGCCGCGACAGGGGAATTTTGCGTTTGTCCTCAATGGCCTGAAACAGTTTATCGGCAGATTTCTCGCCCCAGCCTTCGCGGTTCTTGAGCTGCTGCATGCCGCTGCCATAGCGTGCCTTGAGCGTGAAGATATCCGCCGGTTCCGCGATCCAGCCATCGGCATAGAATTGTTCGACCTGTTTCGCGCCCAGACCGTCAATATCAAAAGCCGCGCGTGATACGAAATGCTTCAGCTTTTCAACCGCTTGCGCAGGACAGATCAAACCCCCCGTACAGCGACGCACCGCATCACCTTCCTCGCGGATGGCGTCGCTGCCACATTCCGGGCATGTCGTTGGATAGATATAGGCTTCGGCGTCCTCGGGTCGCTTGCCAAGGTCCACATCCGCGATCTTGGGGATCACGTCCCCCGCACGGTAGACCTGCACCCAGTCGCCGACGCGGATATCCTTGCCCTCGCGGATACGGGCCCCCTTGCTGTCGAGCCCTTTGATATAATCCTCGTTATGGAGCGTCGCATTCGAGACAACGACGCCCCCCACGGTCACCGGATGCAACCGCGCCACCGGCGACAGCGCGCCAGTGCGGCCGACCTGAATGGTGATATCCTCCAGCCGGGTCCAGGCCAGTTCTGCAGGGAATTTATGGGCAATTGCCCAACGGGGGGTGGTTGAGCGAAAGCCAAGCCGGTCTTGCAACGCCAGATCGTTTACCTTGTAGACGACGCCGTCGATGTCATAGCCAAGCGTCGCGCGTTGCTCTTCGATCTTGCGGTAATGCGCGATCATCTCTTGCGGGCCGTCGCAGAGCGTCGTCAGCGGGTTGGTGGCAAACCCGAATGCCTTAAGCCGCTCTATCGCTTGAAACTGCGTCTCGGCCAGCGGCGCGGACATGGCCCCCCAGGCATAGGCGAAAAACGCCAGCGGCCGTGCGCGGGTAATCTCGGCATCCAACTGGCGCAAGGATCCGGCGGCGGCGTTGCGCGGATTGGCAAAGGTCTTGCCCCCCTTGGCCGTCTGGCGGGCATTCAGCGCATCAAAGTCGTCGTGGCGCATATAGACTTCGCCGCGCACCTCAAGCAGCGCCGGTGCGCCCTGGATCCGCGTCGGAATGGTATCGATCGTGCGCGCATTGGCGGTGACGTTTTCCCCGACGGCACCATCCCCACGGGTCGCGGCCTGTACCAGCTCCCCGTTTTCATAGCGCAGCGACAGCGACAGCCCGTCAATCTTGGGCTCTGCGGTGAAGGCCAGCGGCGTGCCGCTTGGCAGCCCCAGATATTTGCGGATGCGCGCATCGAAATCGACAACATCCTCATCCTCGAAGGCATTGCCCAAGGACAGCATCGCCACGTCATGCCGGACCTTGCCGAACCCTTCCGCCGGGGCGGCACCGACCTTGTCGCTGGGGCTGTCAGCGCGTTTGAGGCCGGGAAACCGTTCCTCGATCGCCTGATTGCGACGTTTCAGGCGATCATATTCCGCGTCTGACAGGTCGGGCGCGTCCTGCGTGTGATAGGCCGCATTCGCCCGCCCCAACAGGTCAGCCAACCGCGCCAATTCGGCTTTGGCTTCCTCCTCGGAAAGCTCCTGAAGTGCGGTTTTATCAGTCACGGTAAGCCCCAGCCTGCTGTTTCAACTGGGGTCTAGATACGCAGGGAACTCCCCCGCGTCTAGAATATTTCCCTTGCCTTTGTGGCTAGCCGCCGACGGCCAATCTTTCCTGTTCGGGGTAGCCCATGGTGGCCGGGTCGCGCAGCACATATCCCCTGCCCCAGACCGTCTCGATGTAATTCTCGCCGCCCGTGGCATTGCTAAGCTTTTTACGCAATTTGCAGATGAAAACATCGATAATCTTGAGCTCGGGTTCATCCATGCCGCCGTAAAGATGGTTCAGAAACATCTCTTTCGTCAGGGTCGACCCTTTGCGCAGGCTCAGCAGTTCGAACATCTGGTATTCCTTGCCGGTCAGATGCACGGGCTTATCCCCCACGGTCACCGATTTGGCGTCCAGATTGACCGACACACGCCCGACGTTGATCACCGATTGCGAATGGCCCTTGGACCGCCGGATGATCGCATGGATGCGCGCCACCAGTTCTTCGCGGTGGAAAGGTTTGGTCAGATAATCATCAGCACCAAAGCCGAACCCCTTGATCTTGTTTTCCGTGTCGTCAGAGCCGGAGAGGATCAGGATTGGCGTCTGGATCTTGCTCAGCCGTAATTGGCGCAAGACGTCATGCCCGTTCATATCCGGCAGATCCAGATCCAGCAGGATCAGATCGTAGTCATAGAGCTTTGCCAGATCGATGCCCTCTTCCCCCAGATCGGTGGTATAGGTGTTCAGATTGGCATGGGTCAGCATCAGTTCGATGCTTTTGGAGGTGGTTGGGTCATCTTCGACCAACAGTATTCGCATGTGTCTCACTCCGCTCAAATGGATTTGGTATAAAAGGCACCGTGAACAAAATAGTTTAACCACTCGTTAATAGTGCTCAACTTGTTAGGCGAGCAACTTAAAGTTGTCTATACTTTTGTAGCGCTGTGGCCCGCAAAGCCGCTTCCCCATGTTCAGAGACAGCGCGCACCCATTCGACAAATTCGGCCCGCCCCACGCCATAGCGTTCTTCCGCATCCGCCTCAGAGATCAGCCCGTATAATACGCCGCGCACCACCGCAGCCTTGCGCGATGCGACCCACCGGCGAGTATTGCGATCCGGCAGATCCGCAAGGCTAAAGCTGGACCCGTCGGGCAAGGTCACCGCCCTGGGTCGTTCGACCTTTTTCAAATACACTTTTTTCCCCTTTTCACCCCTTACACATAAGACGCGCGCCCACTGTTCACGGCCCGTTCTTGATCCGGTGCAGGCTAGGTCGCCGCATGTTAACGACCCGTGAAGTCGCCCCTTGAGAGTACCGCTAATTTTCCTATATTAAGCCTCAAACCTCCCGGAGTATTCTCATGCCGCTTGATCGCACCCCGCCGCTCAATTCGTTGGGCTTTGCCAAAGCACCTGCCGACACCCGCGTCGTTGTGGCGATGTCGGGCGGTGTCGACAGTTCCGTGGTCGCCGCCATGCTGGCCGAGGAAGGCTATGACGTCGTCGGCGTCACCCTGCAGCTATATGACCACGGTGCGGCACTGGCGCGCAAAGGGGCTTGCTGTGCGGGCATCGATATCCATGATGCGCGCCGCGTCGCGGAATCCATGGGGTTCCCGCATTACGTTTTGGATTATGAAAACGTGTTCAAGGACGCCGTGATTGACGAATTCGCCGATAGCTATCTGGGCGGGGCCACGCCCGTTCCCTGCATCCGCTGTAACGAACGGGTGAAGTTCAAGGATCTGCTGGAAACGGCCAAGGATCTGGATGCCGATTGCATGGCGACCGGTCACTATATCCAGCGCAAGATGGGTCCCGACGGGGCCGAACTGCATTGCGCCGCCGATGCCAATCGTGATCAAAGCTACTTTCTGTTCTCGACCACGCCCGAGCAACTGGACTATCTGCGTTTCCCCCTTGGCCACCTGCCGTCAAAAAACGACACCCGGGCGCTGGCGGCGAAATACGGGCTGAGCGTGGCGGACAAGCCCGACAGTCAGGATATCTGCTTTGTTCCGAATGGCGACTACGCCTCGGTGATCCGCAAACTGCGCCCCGAAGCCGCCAACCCCGGCAATATCGTCGACACCGACGGCAATGTGCTGGCGCAGCATGACGGGGTGATCAACTACACCATCGGGCAGCGCCGTGGCCTTGGCATCGGCGGCTTGGCCGACCCGCTTTATGTGGTGAAACTTGATGCGGATAACGCGCAGGTCGTCGTGGGGCCGAAATCGATGCTGGCCACCCGTACCGTGCCCGTGAAAGAGATTAACTGGCTTGGTGACACCCCGCTCATGTCGCAAAGCGAATGGCCCATTGCTGTGCGCGTACGCTCTACCCGCCCTCCGACAGACGCGATCCTGCGTCCGATCTCGGATACTGAAGCCACGGTAGAGTTGCTCACCCCCGAGGAAGGGATCTCGCCGGGCCAAGCCTGCGTCTTCTACGACCCCGAAAGCACCCGCATCTTCGGCGGTGGCTGGATCCACAAAGGCTAACCCTTCCAAATGGTTTAAAATCCCGGGGAGTTTGAGGGGCAGCGCCCCTCATATGGGGTCGTGAGTTTGAGGGGCAGAGCCCCTCATATAGGCTCGTGAGTTTGACAGGCAGCGCCCCTCATTTTACTCTAAGGCCAGTCTCTAGACCTATAGCTTTGCCAATACCGCCCGCGCCGCGCGCAGGCCCGGGCTCTCGCCCCCCTTGCCGAGCCGCTCCATCGTCAGCGCCATCGCGTCCTTTTGATCCTCGGGATGCGCAAAGACATGCGCCAAACCGCCAGCGATCTTATCGGCGGTGCAATCGGGCCCCAGAAACTCCGGCACGACGCGGGTGTCGGACACAAGGTTCACCAAAGTCACCGTATCAATCAGCGCCATCGCTTTGATCAGACGGAAGCTGAGCCAGTTCATCCGGTAGGCGATCACCATCGGCAGCGATGCGGCGGCCAGTTCCAGCGACACGGTGCCAGAGGCCGCAAGTGCCACGTCCGCCGCGGCAAACGCCGCCCGTTTCATCGCGGCACCTTCCTCCCTGCTGCCCGCACGCGGGTCCAGCACGATGGGGCGCACCGTCCAGCCCTGGGTCTGCGCAATCACCGCGTCTGCCACAGGACCAGCGGCGGGAATGACCACGCACAGATCAGGATGTGTCCGGGCAAAACGGGCCACCGCATCGCCGAACACATCCGACAGACGCGCCACCTCTGACCGCCGCGATCCGGGCAGGACGAGCATCAGGGGGGCATCGCCGATCTCATGCGCTTGACGAAAGGCAGCGGCTTCGCGGTGTGTGGCGATCTTCTCTCCGACTACGGGATGGCCGACGAAATCGCAGGCCATGCCCTCGGCCTCCATCAGGGGCGGCTCGAAGGGGAAAAGTGCAAGCACGTGATCGATATACCGCGCCATCTTTTTCGCGCGCCCGGGACGCCAGGCCCAGACTGTGGGCGCGACATAATGCACCGTGCGAATATCCGACGCCGCCTTGACCCGCTTGGCCACGCGAAGCGAGAAATCGGGGCTGTCGATGGTGATCATCACATCGGGCTTGGCGTCAATGACGGCCTGCGCCGTCTCGTTGATCCGCGCCATCAGGGATTTATATTTCGGCAGGATCTCGGCGATGCCCATGACAGACAGTTCGGACATATCAAAACGGCTGGTCAGCCCTTCGGCGGCCATATCCGTCCCGCCGATCCCGTCAAAGGTGATGTCGGAGCGCAGGGATTTCAGCCCTGCCATCAGCGCGCCCCCCAAACGGTCGCCCGAAGGTTCGCCCGCGATGATGAACACCTTCATGTCGCGGCCCTTGCCCATAGCACGAGGTCAAATTCATCCGCCAAGGCGACGCAGGCGTCTGGCTCCAGCAGAATGACAGACCCCGCCTCGATCACGACACCCGCCAGCCCTGCCGCATGGGCGCGGCGCAGGGTGTCGGGCCCGATGGTGGGCATATCGACAAGATGGCTTTGGCCCGGCTTCGGACCTTTAAACAGCACCGCGCTGGCCGCGCGCGCACGATCAGGCAGGGTTGCCAGCAAGTGGTCCGTGCCGCCAATCGCCTCGATCCCCATGACCTGCCCCTGCCCGACGACGCAGCATTGCCCCACATCCATAGGCGCAAGGCAGCGCACCAAGGCAGCACCGCGCGCGGCGTCATCGCGCATCTGCGCATCCGGCTGACGCTGGCTAAGCACGCCTTCGCGCGCCATCAAGTCGGGCGCGAGGTCATGCGCGGCAACGACGGTCAGCCCCGCTGTCTGGAAAATATCGACCAAGGCGCGCAGGGCACCGTCGTCCCCCGCGGCAAGGGCTTTCTGGAAGACCGGCACCAAGGGCAGCGTTGCCGCATCCAGTTTGGACGGATCGAAAGACGGTCGAGCCACGGCACCGCAGAAACACACCAGCGTCACGCCGCGCGCGGTCAACTCGGCCAGCAAAGTGCCAAGCGTCTCAAGGCGGAACACCAGATCCGGCACCAGCCCGACGGGTGTCGTCCCCTCGTAGGCGCAGATCAAAGGCGCATCGGCCAGCGCGCCGGCGACCCGTCGAGGCAGTCCGCCGCCCCCTGCGATCAGCGCCAGCATCAACCCGGTGTCAGAAAGTGACGGCCCGTGTCGGCCAATACGAAATCGACGATCTCGCGGACGTAATCGCTGCCGGTTTCCTCGCCCAAACGGCGGGCGCGGTCGTGGAATGTCCCCTCGCCCTGCGCCAGCATCTGGAAAGCCGCGCGAAGGGCCGTGATGTCGGCGCGGGTGACACCGCGACGCTTCAGCCCGACAAGGTTAAGCCCGTCCAAGACCCCACGCGGCGCTTGCACCAGACCGTAGGGGATCACGTCATTTGTTACCATCGTCACAGCGCCGATGATGGCCCCGCGACCGATACGCACGAACTGGTGGATACCGGCCAGCCCGCCGATCAGAACATCGTCTTCAATGATGCAGTGGCCCGCGACGGCGGCGTTGTTCACCACAATCACCCGATCACCAAGGATCGCATCATGGGCGATGTGACAGCCCGCCATAAACAGCCCGTCATCGCCGATCCTGGTCACGCCGCCACCGCCTTCGGTGCCGCCGTTCATGGTGACATGTTCGCGGATACGGTTGCGTTTGCCAATCTCCAGACGGCTGGATTCCCCTTTGAACTTAAGGTCTTGGGGGATTTCACCGATCACCGCGAAGGAAAAGATCACCGTGCCTTCGCCGACTTCGGTGTCGCCGGTGACGATCGCGTGGGACTTCACCTCAACGTTGTCATGCAGCACGACCCGAGGGCCGATGACGCAGAACGGGCCGACCTTGGCAGAGGCCGCGATCTGCGCCCCTTCCTCGATCACGGCGTTTGGGTGGATGTTGCCCATCAGGACAGGTCCATCATCGCAGTGAATTCAACCTCGGCCGCCATTTCGCCCTCGACCGACGCGACGCCGCCGAATTTCCAGACTTTACCGCCGGGTTTGCCGCGCAGGGTGTTCAGCTCCATCCGGACGACGTCACCGGGAACGACCTTGCGGCGGAATTTGCATTTGTCGATGGCCATGAAATAGACCTTCATGTCCTTATCCGCCATTTCCAGCGTGACACCAACCATCACCGCAGCGGTCTGCGCCATCGCCTCTACGATGGTGACGCCGGGCATAATCGGCATGCCGGGGAAATGCCCCTGAAAATGCGGTTCGTTCATCGTGACATTCTTGATCCCGACAGCGCTTTGCGTGCCCTGGATATCGACCACTTTATCGACCAGCAAAAAGGGATAGCGGTGCGGAATGATCCGCTGGATCATCTGGATATCGGCACTTGGCAGGGTGTCAGTCATTGCATGTCCTGTCTGTTAAAAGCTGTAAGCTGGCTACCAATTCTGGCCGCCATGGGCAAGCGGGGGGATCAGTTCTTGCCGCTGCCGACCGACGCGTCAAGCCGCTCGATGGCTTCGTCGGTGATGTCGATGGCATTGGCGCTGACGAAGACCGACCGACGTTCAAGGATCACGGCCGCCCCGGCTTCACGCATCATCTGTTCCAACACAGGACCCGCAGCGGCCAGAAACACTTGGCGTTCTTTCTCGACCAATTCGTTCAGCGCCCGCCCCTTTGCCGCTTGCGCCGCGCGGGTCTTCTGCACCTTTTCGTCAAAGGCATCCGCCAGCCCGCTGAAGGCATCGGGGCTGAGCTTGCTGCGCTGATCGGTGAGCTTGCGCTCCTCGGCCTTCAAATCCGCTTCGATCAGGCGGTTTTCGGCAGATATTTCAGCGCTTTGGGTTTCCACGTCATCCGCCACCCGCAGACCAAAGGCGCTTTCATTGAACACACGATCTGAGTCTATGGTCAGGATCGGGCTTTGCACCACGCGCCGTTCAGACTGCTGTTGTGCAAAAACCGGCACCGCCGCAAGGGGCAGTACCGGCAGAAGGCAAATCAAGAGTGCCCGCAATTTCATAACGGCCTCAGAAATCGGTCCGCAGGGTCACTTCGAACTTCTGTTCTTGGTCATAGTCCTCTTTTTTCAAGGCTTTAGAGACGTTGAACTGCAAGGGACCAACAGGCGTATCCCAGAAGAGCGAGACACCGATCACGTGGCGGAACGAACCGGATTCACCAACGATAGACGAGCCCGCGGGGATCACTACATCGTCGAGGTTCCAGACGTTGCCGACATCATAGAAGACGCCGCCGCTGATGCCGTATTCTTCGGGCAGGCCCAGCGGGAATTCCGCCTCAAGACTACCAACCACAAAGAGGTTACCCCCAAGGGAGTCGTCAGAGCTGTTGCTTTGATCGCGCGGGCCGATGCCGCCGGTTTCAAAGCCGCGCATGATCGATGAGCCGATCAAGAAGCGGTCGGAAACGCGGTTGTTGCCCTCGCTCCATGCCAATGCCCCACCTTGCAAGGTAGCGCGCAGGGTGACTTCCTCGTTGAAGATACGCTTTTCGCCGATGGCTTTGGCGGTGGTTTTCACGAACTTGGTGTCGCCCCCTAGACCTGCGAAATCCTGCCCGAATTGCAGCAGCACACCCGATGTGGGGTCAAGGCCGGCGCGACGGGTGTCGTAGCTGTAGTTATACCCGATCGAAGAGGTCACCTGACGGCCCGCGGCAATGTCATTTGCGACGACGAAACCGGTTGTGGTATCGGCACGCTCTGACATCTCGAGGTCGTCATAGGTATAGTTGAGGCTCACCCGCCCGTTATCGCTGACAGGGAACGACAGGGACGGCTGGAAGACGATACGTTTGGTATCGAAGGAATTATAGGACGAGCTTGTTTCGGCATAATCGAGGTTCAGGCCGAACGCCACATCACGCCCCAAGAGGCTCGGCTCGATAAAGTTGAAGCCATAGCGCTGTGCATCTTCAGCCGTGCTGACCGTCAGCTTGAGCTTCTGGCCGCGCCCCAAGAAGTTATCCTCGGCGAAGCTGACCGCGACGCCGATCCCGTCACTGGACGAGAACGACCCACCGAAGTTGAGCGAGCCTGTCGGTTGTTCCACAACATTCACGTCAACGACGACCTGCTCGGGGGAAGACCCCTCGCGGGCGTTGACTTCGGCGCTTTCAAAATAACCAAGGGCGCGGATGCGCTCGGCGCTTTCACGGATTTCGCGCGGGTTGAACGGGTCACCCTCTACGCTGTCAAACTGGCGGCGCACAACGCGGTCAAGCGTGGTGGTGTTACCTTCGATGTCGATCCGTTCGACAAACACACGTGGACCACGAGAGATGCGATATTCGACGTTCAGCGTCAGGTCGCGATCATTGCGCGTGACAACCGGTTCGACCCGCAGAAAATCAACGCCGTCACGGATGGCTTTGCGTTCCATCCGGGCGATATCCGTCTCGACCAGCGACGGCGAATAGACGGCACCGGATTTGGTCTTGATTACGCCACGATAATCTTCGGCGTTCACCCCGTTGATGGTCGAGGTCACGGTCAGTTCGCCGAACTTGAACTGTTGCCCCTCTTGCACGTTGAACTGCACAAAATAGCCGTCGCGTTCTTCGGTGAGCTGAGCGTTCGCCGCCGAGATGCGCATGTCGACATACCCGCGCGACAGGTAGAAATCGCGCAGCATCTGCTGGTCGGCCTCGATGCGTTCGGGCACAAAAGTGTCGCGTTTGATCAAACGGCGGAACAGCCCCGCTTGCTTGGTCCCCAGCACGCGGCGCAGACGACGGTCCGAATATTGGCGGTTGCCGACAAAGCTCAGGCGTTCAATCTCGACGTTGTCGCCTTCGAAGACTTCAAACACCAGATCAACGCGGTTCTGGTCGCGGCGGATGACCTTGGGCTGGACGCGGGCGGCGATACGGCCGTCGTTGCTATAGGCCTGCGCGATGGCATTGGCGTCTTTTTCGGCTTGGGTCGGGTTAAAGACGCGGCGTTCGTCTGAATCAACGACCGAAGCCAGCGCTTCGTCGTCGATGCGCGCGTTGCCTTCAAAGCTGATGCGGTTGATCGTGGGGAATTCTACGACCGTGATCACCAATGTCCCGCCGCGCGGTTCAAGCGCGACGCTTTCAAACAGGCCGGACGCCTGAAGATTCTGGTAAGCATCGTTCAATTCGCCCGCGCTGATCGCCCGACCACGCGCGATTCCTGCGCGGCTTAGGATGGCGCTGTCGCCGATCCGTTCGTTGCCGTCGATCTGAACTGTATTGAACTGATAGCTTTGCGCGTCAGCATGTGGCGCTGGCACCAGCCAAGCGACTGATAACATTACGCAAAAAGAAGCGCTGCGCAAGGATTTCGCAAAAGGAGTGAAAACCGCTGTTTCGGTGGGCTTATTCCACCTGTCGTTGTGCATCATTTGCCCTACCCGCTGTCAAAAAACTCTTTCGTCCTGACTAGACAGGTTAGCGGCCTTTGTCAAAACGAAGAGACCGCCATACACCTATATAGAGTGTATGGCGGCCAGTTGGATCACGATAGAGTGCGGGAGGGCACCTGGATAGGGAGAGAGAACGGCGTTACGCGCCGATCCACGCGCCGGCGGTCAGCGCGATGATCAGGAAGCCGAAGTACAAAGCGCGGTCCCAGTTCAGATCAACCAAAAGGCTCAAACCGCGATAACTTGTCTTGAACGTCTGCATACTCGTATCCTTTGTAACTTGGATCGAATATCGCAGGCGATTGCGGCGCTCGTTTGACCAATTGAGGCAGCAATAAGACTTTTGTAACTTTTTACCCCCTTTTAGGCGGCAAAATATCGCCTAAGGGCAGAATAAATCGTTACCCAAGGCAAAGACCATTAACCCCAGTACCAAGGTCAGACCAATGGTCATCAGGATGCGCAACGCGCCATCGCTGGGTGGTTTGCCGGTCACGGCTTCATAGGCGTAGAACACCAGATGCCC
>NZ_DGMH01000035.1:58810-72652 GCF_002388305.1 Sulfitobacter sp. UBA4523 | reverse complement strand
CAGGTGCTGATATTGCCGACGATCATATGCTTGAGACCCGACAGCGACCCGCTGATGATCCGGCCTGTGTTCTCTACCCCACCCCAAAGCGCTGTCAGCACGCCAGGGTTCGTCGTGGCGGTATCAAAGGCGGTGCCGCCCACGATGCCAATGCGCATCTGCGACTTGAAGCTGCCGTCCGGCTGCGGTTCGTCCGTCACTTTGGGGCGCAGGGTGATGTCCAGCATTTGCCCGTCGCGCCAGATATCAAGTTCAAGCGGTGTGCCTTCAGACGCTTCAACAGCGGTCTTCAACTGGCGGAAGGCGAAAATCTCTGCCCCGTCAACCGAGGTGATCACATCGCCGCTTTTCAGACCGGCCTCATAGGCCGCGGATTGCGGCATCACCTGCTTGACCAGCGATGGCATGACGTAAGGCCCATCCACGGTCACGACTTCCCCGCCACGGTTCACCTCATAGGGCAGCGGCTGGTCCAGCGGGATGCTGGCGAAAGCATCGGCATAGGCGGTGGCATCGGACACCGGCGGCAGGGTCACCCCGCCGATAGAGACGATCTCGTCCCCTTCCACCAGTTCATTCTGTTCAAACGGCAGCGGGTGCATTTCCCCGACGGTCATCGGGTCACGCGGAACGCCGACCGACAGGCCGATGGCCGCGAAGACCAGAATGGACAGGGCAAAGTTGAACACCGGCCCCGCAGCGACCGTGGCTGCACGCGCCCATAGCGGTGCCCCATGCATGGTGGCACGCAACCGCTTCGGGTCCGCCTCGGCCGCTTCCATCGCGGCCACATCCTTACCCGAGGCCGCATCCGCATCGCCCGCGAATTTCACGTAGCCGCCAAAGGGCAGCGCCGCGATCTGCCACTTGGTACCGCGTTTGTCGTAGCGGCTGTAGATCACCGGGCCAAACCCGAGAGAGAAGACATCGGCATGGATGCCGGACCAGCGTCCGACGATATAATGACCGTATTCATGGATCGCGACGATCACCGACAGGGCAATCACAAAAGCCAGAAGCGTCCAGATCAGCCCGCCAAACTGCGGGATCAATGCCATAATATCCAAAACTCTACCCTGCCCTCTTTGTTATTGCGGCCCATGCGGCCTGCCTTGCCAGATGGTCCACCTGTGCGACGTTATCAAGTGTGATGGCCGCATCGATCACCCCATTGTCAGGGAAAAGCGCTTCCATCGTGTCTTCGACGATCTCTGCCATCTGGGGAAAGCGCAGCTTGCCGCCGATAAACCCGTCCAGCGCGACCTCTTTGGCGGCGTTGAACACCGCACCGGCCATGCCACCACGCGCCATCACCTCGCGCGCGAGGCGCAGGGCGGGCCAACGGATGTCATCGGGGGCGCGGAAGTCAAAGCTGCCGATCTTTGCCAGATCCAGCCGCTCTACCGGCAAATGGGTACGGTCGGGGTGATGCAGGGCAAAGCCGATGGCGTGGCGCATGTCGGGCGGGCCAATATGCGCCATCAAGGCACCGTCATTGAACCCCACGAGCGCATGGATCATCGACTGCGGATGCACCAATACTTCGATCTGGCTGGGGTCCACGCGAAAATATTCTCGCGTTTCAATGACTTCCATCGCCTTGTTGAACATCGACGCGCTGTCGATGGTGATGCGCTGACCCATATCCCAGTTTGGATGGCTCGATGCTTGCTCTAACGTGGCATCGGCGAGCTTTTCCAGCGGCCAATCGCGAAACGCCCCGCCGCTGGCGGTGATGATGATCCGTTCCACCGCCGAGATATTCTCGCCGATCAGGGCCTGAAACACGGCGGAATGTTCGCTATCGACCGGCAGCATGGTGGCCCCATGTGCCATGGCCGTATCCAGCATCAGCTGACCGGCGCAGACCAGCGACTCCTTATTGGCAAGGGCCAGCGTCGCGCCTTGTTTCAACGCCTCCATCCCCGGTGCCAGACCCGCGGCCCCGATAATGGCGGACATGACCCAATCAGCGGGGCGTGCGGCGGCCTCGTTGATGGCTTGGGGTCCGGCGGCGGCCTCTACCCCCGTGCCCGATAGCGCGTCGCGCAGGTCGTCTAGCAGATGCTCATGGGCCGTGACGGCAAGCTGCGCGTTCAACCGCTGCGCATCCTCTGCCAGCTGCGCGATATTGCTGGCACCGGTCAACGCGACGACATCATAGGCGTCGGGTGCGCGCGCGATCAGATCAATGGTGTTCTGCCCGATAGAGCCCGTGGCCCCGAAAATACTGACTTTCTTCATAGGGTGAAGATCAGCTTAGCGCGGGGGTGATGGTCAGGAAACGACCAATGATCAGCAGGAACAGCGCCGCCCCCAACATACCGTCGAACCGATCCAGCAAGCCGCCATGACCGGGGATCAGGTTAGAGCTGTCCTTGACCCCCAAGCGACGCTTCATCCCGGATTCCGCCATATCACCCATCTGCGACGCCATCGACATGGCGACAGAGACACCGACCAGCTGCAAGCCCACACCGGTGTTGATCGAGAACAGGAAACCGACAGCCGCCGCCCCGATCCAGCCCGCAGCCGTGCCGGACCATGTTTTCTTGGGGCTAACCTTGGGCCAGAACTTTGGCCCACCGATGGCACGTCCGGCGAAATAGCCAACGACATCGGTGATCACCACAACCAGCACCAGCCACATCAGCCAGCCAAAGCCGAAATTATCGCGAACCTGCGTCAGCCCGAAACCGGCCAGCATGATCATCACGGTGAAGCACATGAAAATCGTGCGGTGTTTTTCCAACTGGCCAAAGCCCACCAAGGCGGGGGCCAGCAGCACCGGCAGGGCAAAGCCCACGGGCAGGTAGATCGCGGCGAGCGTCGCCGCCCCGACCAGCAAGCCCATCTGCATCCGCGCGCTGCGGTTTGACGGGTTCAACATCCCCACCAGTTCCCACGCCATGACGCCGCAAATGATCGCGACGAGAACGTGGAACACGGGCCCGCCCAGATAGATCCCGCCCAGACCGACCACGATCATCGCCAGCGCCGAACCGACGCGCGCCGTGAGGTCGGACCAGCGTTCCGAAGAAGGTGTCATAGTGCTTTCCTTTCGTCGTACGATCAGGAGGACACGGCACCAAAGCGCCGGTCGCGATTGCCAAAGGCCGCACAAAGATTGCCAAACTCGGCCTTGGTGAAGTCGGGCCAGAGCGTATCAATGAATTCATATTCGGCATAGGCTGATTGCCACAGCAGAAAGTTCGATATCCGCGCCTCGCCACTGGTGCGGATCACCAGATCGGGGTCCGGCAATACATGGGTGTCCAGATAGCGCGGCAGGGTTTCTTCGTCGACGTCCTCAGGGCTGAGCAGACCCGCTGCAACGTCCTGCGCCAGCCGCTGCGTCGCGCGCGCGACCTCGTCGCGGCCGCCGTAGTTCAGCGCAATCGTCAGATGGGTACGGGTGTTTTCCGCCGTCTCTGCCTCTAGCACATTCATCAGCTTGACCAGTTTCGCATCCAGCCGGACACGGTCACCGATAAATCGGACGCGCACGCCCTTGGCTTTCAGCGCTTTGGTCTCTTTGGTGATATAGCGGCGGAACAGGCTCATGAGCCCCGCCACCTCGACCTGAGTACGTTTCCAGTTCTCGGTCGAGAAGGCAAAGATCGTCAGATATTCGACGCCGAAATCGGGACATGCCTCTACGATTTCACGCACGCGTTTGGCACCGGCGTGATGCCCGAACAGACGCGGACGCCCCCGCTGGGTCGCCCAACGGCCGTTTCCGTCCATGATGATCGCAACATGGCGCGGTGCCCCTGGGACAAGCTGGAAGGTCTGGTCGGTCGCAGCAGGCATCATCTATCCTTATCGAACTGCAGGCCGATGCGCGGACCCTGGGGTCGCGCGCATCGAATAAGGTACTTAAACCTGCATGATCTCGGCTTGTTTGCTTTCAAGCTGCTCGTCGATCTGGGCGATGAACTTGTTGGTCATGTCCTGAACCTCACCCTCCCAGACTTTCTGATCGTCTTCCGACATGCCGTCGGCCTTGGCTTTCTTGATCTGGTCCATACCGTCGCGGCGCACGTTGCGGATCGATACACGGGCGCTTTCGGCATATTGCCCCGCGACCTTGGTCAGCTGGGTGCGGCGTTCCTCGTTCAGCTCGGGGATCGGCAGCATGATGATCGTGCCGTTCAACTGCGGGTTGATACCCAGACCGGATTCACGGATCGCTTTCTCGACCTTGCCGACCAGCGCCTTGTCCCAGACGTTGATGGTGACCATGCGTGGCTCGGGCACGTTGACGGTGCCCACCTGGTTGATCGGCGTGCTGCTGCCATAGGCGTCGACCATCACAGGCTCCAGCATAGAGGCGGACGCGCGGCCTGTGCGCAAAGAGGCAAATTCGGTGCGCAACGATGCGATTGCGCCGTTCATGCGCCGCTCAAGATCGTCTGTGTCCAGCATAAAATCGTCTGACATGATGTCCCCGGTGGTTTTGTAACTATCTAGATTTGAACCGATATAACGCGATCAAGCCCCCCTTGTATAGGGAGCCCCGCATCTATCGCAGGTTGGGGCCTAGCCCTGAACCCGTGTGTATGTGCCCTCGCCCGCGAGAATCCCCTTGAAGCCGCCCGGCTCGTCCAGAGAGAAGACGATGATCGGCAGGTTGTTGTCGCGCGCCAAGGCGATGGCAGAGGCATCCATGACCCCCAAGCGCTTTTGCAGCACGTCGTCATAGCTGACGGCATCATAGCGGACCGCATCGTCGAATTTGGCGGGGTCTTTGTCATAGACACCATCGACCTTGGTGCCCTTGAAGATCGCTTCGCAAGCCATTTCATTGGCGCGCAGCGTTGCGGCGGTATCGGTGGTGAAATACGGGTTGCCGGTGCCCGCGGCAAAGATGCACACGCGCTTTTTCTCAAGGTGGCGCACGGCGCGGCGGCGGATGTAGGGTTCGGCGACCTCGTTCATCGTGATCGCGGAAATCACCCGCGTGTGGATGCCCAGTTCCTCCAGCGCGGATTGCATCGCCAGCGCGTTCATCACGGTGGCCAGCATCCCCATATAATCGGCGGTGGTGCGTTCCATCCCCTGAGCCGATCCTTGCAGCCCGCGGAAGATATTACCGCCCCCGATGACCATGCAGATTTCGACGCCAAGATCGTGAACCGATTTGACCTCGTTCGCGATGCGTTGCACGGTTGGCGGGTTCAGCCCGAACCCCTGATCGCCCATCAATGCTTCGCCTGAAATCTTTAGCATGACCCGGTTGAATGTTACTTTTGACTGGCTCTCGGGCATGGGCGCACCTTTCAGGGTGTGGGAGGGGTTTTCATTGCGCCGTAAAATGTCGCAAATAGCGCAAACATTCAATGCTCCGTCAGAGGTTCACGCAAAGAAATGCCAGATGCCCCGCTGTCCCGCGTCTCTGACGTGGTTTCCTCTATCGACCCTACTGCGCCTGTCCTGATCGCGGGGCCCACGGCCTCGGGTAAATCGGCGCTGGCGCTGGCGATTGCGCAGGCTCAGGGCGGGGTGATTGTGAACGCGGATGCCAGTCAGGTCTACGGCTGCTGGCGCGTGATCTCGGCCCGCCCCCCAGCCGAGGAAGAGGCCTTGGCACCGCATCTGATGTATGGCCATGTCGCAGCACACGCCCCCTATTCGGTCGGCCACTGGCTGCGCGAGGTGACCGAGGTGCTGCGCCAGCCCGCACGCCCGATCATTGTGGGTGGCACGGGGCTTTATTTCGCGGCGCTGACCAAGGGGCTGGTGGACATTCCCCCGACCCCCGATGCGGTACGCGCCGCGGGCAACACCATGACCCGCGCGGCGATGATCGACGCGCTTGACGCAGAGACGGCGCGCCGCATCGATCTTTATAACCCCATGCGCGTCCAGCGTGCGTGGGAGGTGCAGCAAGCCACAGGGCGCGGGCTGGCCGCGTGGCAAGATGATACGCCGCCGCCCGTCCTGCCGATGGATCGCTGCCAGCCCGTCGCCGTTGCCGCGTCAAAGGACTGGCTGAACGACAGGATCATCCGTCGCTTTGACCAGATGCTGGACCAAGGCGCGCTGGACGAAGTCGCCGCCGTGCGCCCCGATTACGACCCCACCCTGCCCGCGCACCGTGCCATCGGCGTGCCCGAGCTGATGCGCTACCTTGACGGCGTAACACCGCTTGACGTGGCGCGACAGGATGCCATCATCGCGACACGGCAATATGCCAAACGGCAGCGCACGTGGATGCGCAAGAACACCGCCGATTGGCTGCAATATGTGCCGGGGTAGCACGCGGCTGCCAAAACGGCGAAATTATCTTTTACTGCCTTTATCTTTCCGTATCTCTGTATAACGATAGTGTTCACTTGTCTTTTGCTGATAGGGTCATGCAATGACAGAGAACACGATCGAATTGCTGACGCTGGCGCAACTGTCGCAAGGGCAGGACTGGCGCGTGCAGCTTTGTCATGACCGGCCTGTGCATATGCTGATCTGGATCACCCGCGGT
The DNA here is from genome assembly GCF_002388305.1 of Sulfitobacter sp. UBA4523. Classification (NCBI taxonomy): domain Bacteria; kingdom Pseudomonadati; phylum Pseudomonadota; class Alphaproteobacteria; order Rhodobacterales; family Roseobacteraceae; genus Sulfitobacter; species Sulfitobacter sp. UBA4523. Next base: position 66,171 of record NZ_DGMH01000035.1, on the reverse strand, counting down.
CAGGGGTTGCTGCAGCTTGACGGCCAGCGGCGCGGCTTGGGGGCGCATAACGCGGTGTTCATCCCTGCCCGTGCGCTCTTTGCCCTTGATATGGGGCGGCAGGGCATCGGGCAAGCGGTGGTGATCCCCGACGGCACCGAGCTGCGCCTGCCCCAAATGCCGCGCCACCTGCGTATTCGGGATGTGCAGGCCCAGACCGAACTGACCGGCCTGATCGAAGCCGCGCAGCGCGAACAACAGGCCAAGCGCCCGCTGTATCATGACGCGTTAGAGGGGCACGCGGCGCTGATGTCGGTCTGGCTGCGGCGCCAGATCATGCAGGACGAACATGTGCCCAACCGGCGCAACGCCGCCGCACGGCTCAGCGCGCGGTTCTGCCAGATGGTCTGTGAACACTACAGCAGCGGCGCACCGATGGCGCAATACGCCGAAAGCCTGGAGGTCACGCCGACGCATCTGTCACGGGCCGTAAAATCCGCGACCGGCAGGACTGCGGCGGATATCCTGACCGAACGGGTGGTGCATGAGGCACGGCACCTGCTTGGCACTACAGAGCATTCCGCACAGGATATCGCGCGCCACCTTGGCTTTGGCTCTGCCGCCTATTTCACACGGTTCATGCAGCAACACACGGGCCTCACACCCTCGCGCCTGCGGGCAACGGCGGCCTGACGCGTCGGGGCCGGTGGCCGCAAGGACGCTCGGGGTAGCGCCCTTTTCCAAAGTACCGAGTTGACCTGCCACCGCGACCTGTGGCTGACTGGCATTCAAGAAAAACACATCCGCACCGCCCATGTCATGGTGGAAAGCGGACAATAAGGGAGCCGCGCAGCGCGCAACGTATCGGCAAAAGCCGGACCGCGCTGCGACAAATTCAAACGCAGCCGCGCGCCTACAAGGTGTCGCCGTACCGCCGCGCAACAGGGTCATCACATGGGTATTTTCATATTGCGCCGTTTGGGCGTGATGGTGGTAACAGCGCTATGCCTGACCTTTATCGTGTTCTGGCTGACCAACCTCTATCCGAACCTCGAAAAGCTCGCCAAGACCCAAGGCAACTTCCGCATGTCCGACGAAGCGGTCGCAAGCTATCTGGGAGATCGCGGCTATCTTGACCCGCTGCCGGTCAAATTCGGCCAATGGCTGGGCGTCATGCCCGGATGGGTGACGCAAGAGGAGGACGGCACCCGTTTCGGGCGCTGCTTTACCAAGGACACGCCCGAGGACGACCGCCGCCGCTTTTGCGGTATCTTGCAAGGGGATTGGGGATTTTCCACTGTTTTCCAAGAGGATGTCGGCCCCACTGTCCTGACCCGGTTGGCGCTGACGGGCAAGTTGATGGGCTGCGTGATCCTGCTGATGGTGCCGATGGCGCTGATCGTGGGCGTGCTGGCAGGGATGCGCGAAGGGTCGCGGACGGACCGGACCCTGTCGACCTTTTCGATCCTGACAACCGCGACGCCTGAATATGTCTCTGGTGTCGTGTTCATCGCCTTGCTCGCCTCCTCGCGGTTCGGGCTGTCGCCCCTGCTGGCCGACTGGGGCTGGATCGACAGCAAAACGCTGTTTCTGGGCTCCGCCGCCAGTGCGATGAAAGACGCGACCTTCTGGAACTTCTTTCTGCCGGTGCTCACCATCTCGCTTTACGGGATGGGCTATATCGCGCGCATGACCCGTGCCTCGATGACCGAGGTGATGACCGCGCAGTACATCCGCACGGCGCGGCTGAAGGGGGTCAGCTTTGGCAACATCGTCCTGAAACACGCCCTGCGCAATGCATTGATCGCGCCGTTCACGGTGATCATGCTGCAAATCCCGTGGCTTCTGAACGGAGTCGTCATCGTCGAGACCTTGTTCAACTACAAGGGCTTCGGCTGGCTGTTGGTCCGCGCCGCGTCGAATAATGACATCGAGCTGTTGCTGGCCGTGTCGGTCGTGTCGGTGATCGTGGTGCTGACAACGCAGCTGATCTCGGACATCGGCTATGTCGTGCTGAACCCGCGCATCCGGATCACCTGAGGAGACAATGTAGATGGACCCATTGACATGGACAGGTGCGCTGGACTGGGTGAACCCATTGCTGGGGGGCACGGTGTTGGTCGTGCTGCTTGGCATCGCGATGCAGATGGTCTGGCCCCTGCTGCCGACTTCCCCTGCGGGAGCGCGCCGCTTGGGGCAGATCACCACCGCGGGGATCGCGGCGGCGACGGCGTTGCTGATGGTCTATGTCCTCGGGGGCATTTTCATGGGTGCCGAGGCCGGCATTTTTGGCGGCATGGCGCAGCGTCTGCTGCCGGTCTGGATTGCCCTGATCGTGACCTTTGCCCTGTCGATCGCCTTCAAACGCCGGCTGGGGCTTTATGGCAAACTGTTTGACAGCACCGTTGGTATGATCGGCTTTGGGCTGGTGATGTTCTGGGTCTATACGGGGCTGTTCGGCGGGGTGTTCGACATGATCGTGACCCATGATAGCCTCAGCCAGACCTCGGGCATGAAGAACAAGCTTCCCGGCACACCACTGGCCCGCGCTGAGGATGGCGACTACCCGTGGTTCCTGCTGGGCGGCGATAACCTTGCCCGCGATGTGTTCAGCCGCCTGATCAAGGGCGCCTGGGTGGTGATCCAGATCGCGCCGATGGCGACGGTCTTTGCCTTTATGGTGGGGATTACGCTGGGGCTGCCTGCGGGCTACTATGGCGGTAAACTGGACGTATTGCTGAGCTTTCTTGCCAATCTGATCCTCGCCTTTCCGGTGATCTTGATCTTTTATCTTCTGGTCACCCCCGAAATCGTGCTGACCGGACTGCCGAATTACATGGCAATTGTGCTGTTCATCTTTCCACTGGTGTTCCTTTGGGTGCTGCTCAACACACGTCTGCGCACGCAGCCAAGCACCCGCACGCCGGTGCTGGTCGTGGTACTGGGGCTGGTGGGCTGGCTTTACCTCGCGATGATCTCGGACGATGGGGCGCTGGTGCGGACCCAGACCTACGAGATCCCGGGCCTGCCTGCGTTTCTGGATTTCCTCGACATCGGGCCGGGGTTGCTGGTGGTCTTTGTCGCGGTGGTTTTCGTCAATGCACCCACAGTATTCCGGATCGTGCGCGGGCTCGCACTGGACATAAAGACACGCGACTACGTGGCGGCCGCGCAGACCCGCGGCGAAGGACCGTGGTACATCATGTTGTGGGAGATCCTGCCCAATGCCCGCGGCCCCCTGATCGTCGATTTCTGCCTGCGCATCGGCTATACCACGATCCTGCTTGGCACGCTGGGGTTCTTTGGGCTGGGACTGGAATCCGAAAGCCCCGATTGGGGCACCACGATCAACGCAGGGCGGCGCCTGCTGGCGCTCTACCCCCATGCGGCAATCGCGCCGGCGCTGGCCTTGCTCAGCCTTGTGCTGGGGTTGAACCTGCTCGCGGATGGGCTGCGCGAAGAGAGTTTGCGGGATTGATTTGGGGGAACCGCCGCGGGGGCCAGCCCCCGCACCCCCGGAGTTTACTTGGCAAAATGAAGTATATGGTTGCGGTTGAAGGTAAGGGAGTTGGACATGGGCGAGGCATATGACGGGCCAATTCTGGAGATCGACGGGCTGTCGATCTCTTTCTTCACACGGCTGCGCGAAATTCCGGCGGTGATGGATTTTTCAGTCTCGGTCAAACCGGGCGAGGCTGTGGGGCTGGTTGGTGAATCCGGTTGTGGTAAATCAACTGTCGCCTTGGGCGTGATGCAGGACCTTGGGGTGAACGGGCGGGTCGTGGGCGGGTCCATCAAGTTCAAGGGGCGCGATCTGTCCCAGATGAGCGCCGCTGAGTTGCGTCAGATCAGGGGCAGCGAAATCGCGATGATCTATCAAGAGCCAATGGCCTCTTTGAACCCCGCCATGCGGATCGGGCAGCAGTTGATGGAAGTGCCGATGATCCACGGTGGCATGTCGAAACGCGAGGCCCATGCCCGCGCCTTGCAACTGGTGACCGACGTCAAGCTGCCGGACCCCGAACGTATCCTCAAGGCCTATCCGCATCAGCTGTCAGGCGGGCAACAGCAGCGCATCGTCATCGCTATGGCCCTGATGTCAGAGCCATCCTTGCTGATCCTGGACGAGCCCACCACAGCATTGGATGTCACGGTCGAAGCGGCGATCATTGATCTGATCAAAGATCTGGGGCGCAAATACGGCACCTCTATGCTGTTCATCAGCCACAACCTCGGGCTGGTGCTGGACACCTGCGATCGCATCTGTGTCATGTACTCCGGCGAGGCGGTCGAGCGCGGGTCGATTGCGGATGTGTTCGACGGCATGCGCCATCCCTATACACAGGCTCTGTTCCGGTCGATTCCGCTGCCCGGTGCCGACAAAACCGCGCGCCCGCTGGTCGCTATCCCCGGCAATTTCCCCCTGCCCCATGAACGCCCCGAAGGCTGCAACTTTGGCCCGCGCTGCGATTACTTTGTCGCGGGGCGCTGCGATCAGGGTGCCATTCCGATGCTGGATGTGCCCGAAAACACGCGACACGCGACCCGCTGTATCCGCCACGATGACATCGACTGGGCCGCGCCGATGGCGCATGCGGCGACCAAGTCGAAGGGAGAGGTTGGCGACGTCGTTCTGAAAATGGACAAGCTCAAGAAATACTATCAGGTGGCGGCGCATTCCATGTTTGGCGGAACCGGTACCAAAGTGGTTAAAGCAAACGAAGAGCTGAGCTTTGAAGCGAGGGCGGGTGAAACCCTTGCCATCGTGGGGGAATCCGGTTGCGGCAAGTCCACTTTTGCCAAGGTTCTTATGGGGCTGGAGACGGCCACAGCCGGTCACCTGCTGCTGGATGGCCGTGATATCGGGACTACCGCGATCGAGGATCGGGGGACACAGACCGTCGCTGATATCCAGATGGTGTTCCAGAACCCTTTCGACACATTGAACCCGTCAATGCCCGTGGGCCGCCAGATCATCCGCGCGCTTGAAGTGTTTGGCGTGGGCACATCCGCGCGTGACCGTAAGGCGCGCATGCTGGAGCTGCTGGATCTGGTCAAACTGCCGCGGGAATTCGCCAGCCGCATGCCGCGCCAACTGTCGGGCGGGCAGAAACAACGCGTGGGGATTGCCCGTGCCTTTGCCGGAGACGCGCGGATCGTGGTGGCGGATGAACCCGTCTCGGCGCTTGATGTCTCGGTTCAGGCGGCGGTGACGGATCTTTTGATGGAGATCCAGCAGGCGCAACAGACCTGTCTGTTGTTCATCAGCCATGACCTGAGCATCGTGCGATACCTTAGCGACCGGGTGATGGTGATGTATCTGGGGCATGTGGTCGAATTGGGCACTACGGATCAGGTGTTCTCTCCGCCCTATCATCCCTATACCGAAGCGTTGCTGTCAGCGGTGCCGATTGCCGACACGCGGGTGAAGAAAAAACACATCGTGCTGGAAGGCGATGTCCCCTCGGCGATGAATCCGCCGCCCGGTTGCCCCTTTCAGACGCGCTGCCGATGGAAATCTCGGGTGCCGGGAAATCTGTGCGAGACGCAGGTGCCAGAGCTGCGGCCGCTGGCGGCGGGGCATACGGTGAAATGTCATCTGGATGACGCGCAGCTTGCAGCGATGGAGCCGGTGATCGAGATGGACGTTACGGCGCGCTAAACCCTTCGCTACGCATCTAAAAAACGGCCATCGCATGTGCGATAGCCGCTTCTGCCTGATCGAGGCAGGGTGGCTTATTTGCTGACGCCGCTACCTGCGGTGTTCAGATTGCCGACCTGTTCGGCCACCTCATCGGCAAAACCGTTGATCATGACTTCGTAAAATACACCCTCGGTCGGGGCCACGGCGACGTAACCCTCGGGCACGACCTGATCGACCGAATAGGCGGCGACATTCACAGGGAAGCTGCGTGCGCCGATCGATTCATTGGGCGACGTGATGTCGACCACACCTTCGATCTCGTTAAATTCCTGGCTATCGCTCAGCATCGTATCCCCATCCAGCGAGATTTTGCGGATGTCGATGTTGATCGTCGGATCGCTGGCGTCATCGCTGCCCAAGACGCGGGCGGCCACGGCGGCTTTCAGATCCTCGGTGATCTGGGGGTAATATTCCATCGCGTTAGCGTCCTGCGCGGCGTCGATGGACGAGCTTACGTCAATCGCAGAGAAGGCGACTTTCTCTTCCGCAAATGCGGCAGTGGACAATGCGGCCAAGCTTACACCCGTGGCCAAGACGATCGATTTAACTGAGTTGAACATGCGAATGCTCCTTATCTTTCTGATGCGCGCAGGCCGTAGAAGACGACCTGCTGACGCTGTGGAAAGGGAACATCAGCCGTGGCGATATGGTTCCATCGCCGCGAAAAACGGCAAGCGGAAATCAGCATGCTGCGGCGAAATATGTTTTATTTACAGCAATCTATCGCGGTGCATCACAGACCCGCGATCACCTTCACATAGTTCTTGGTTTCGGCGTAGGGCGGGATGCCACCGTATTTCTTCACCGCCCCCGGCCCCGCGTTATAGGCCGCAAGCGCGAGGTTCCATGAGCCGAACGCCTGATATTGACGCTTGAGGTATCGTGCGCCGCCATCAAGGTTCTCGTAGGGGTCGGTCGGGTCCACGCGCAGGATCCGCGCCGTTTCAGGCATAAGCTGCGCCAGACCAAGCGCGCCTTTATGCGACCGCGCCGCAGGGTTCCAGCCGCTTTCCTGCTGCACGAGGCGCAAGAAGAGATCCGCCGGAATGCCGTGGCGCATCGCGGCTTCGCGCGCCATGCCAAGGTAGACGCCCTTGTACTTGCCGCGATATTTGGGTGTGTCCCATTTTGTCGGGGTGACCACGCGTTGTGGCTGCAGCCGGACAGAGGCCGCATATTGTTTTGACGCCCGTGTGTCCAGAATCTTGGTCTGGGACGCAAAAAGCTTGGTCCGGTTCTTGGACGAAAACACATCGGCGGCAACCGGTGCTGCGCCCACAGAAACGCAGCACAGCGCCGCCGTTAGTAAAATTCGCATATTGTCCCTGCCCCACGCAGTCTCAATTCCCGCAGACCATATCAAACTGACCCGTTGGTGCCACCCTTTATTGCCCCCTGTCACATCTGCGTGGGTCGCAACGGCGATAATCCCGCCTCCCCCCTGTTTATCGCAAACCCTGCTGGGTATAACGTCGGCCAATCCAAGGTGCGTGCGGGATTCGCACGTGGCCCGTAAACTTGCAGCAAATGGGGGCATCATGGCCGGCTCAGTGAATAAAGTGATCCTAATCGGGAATCTGGGGCGCGATCCCGAAGTGCGTTCGTTCCAGAACGGCGGCAAAGTGTGCAACCTGCGCATCGCGACATCCGAGACATGGAAAGACCGCAACACCGGCGA
>NZ_DGMH01000035.1:31633-58695 GCF_002388305.1 Sulfitobacter sp. UBA4523 | reverse complement strand
TGGAAAGACCGCAACACCGGCGAGCGCCGCGAAAAGACCGAATGGCATTCGGTGGCAATCTTTCAGGAAGGGCTTGTGCGCATTGCAGAGCAATACCTGAAGAAGGGTTCCAAAGTGTATATCGAAGGCCAGCTGCAAACCCGCAAATGGCAAGATCAGTCCGGTCAAGATAAATACAGCACAGAAGTTGTCCTGCAGGGCTTTGGCGGCACGCTGACCATGCTCGATGGCCGCGACGGTGGTGGTTCCGGTGGTGGTGGTGGCAACTACGGTGGCGGCGGTGGCGGCTACGACAGTGGCCCGTCGGATCAGGGCGGCTACGGCGGCGGCTATGACAGTGGCCCCTCGGGCGGCGGCAACGACGGGGGTCGCGGTTCCTCGCGCGATCTGGATGATGAAATTCCATTCTGATATCAATCGGATACCAAACGTAGCTAAGGCGGGGAATTCCCCGCCTTTTTCTTTGTCGTGACTTAAGACGGGTGGGCGTCGCGCCCTAGTGGCGTTCGGCCAGCGCGTCATCCAGCAGCTGCAGCACCGCGTCCTTGGGGACATCGGCGGTGACAAAAGCATCGCCAATGCTACGGGCCAGAATAAAGCGCAGCTTGCCGTCGATGACCTTTTTATCCTGCCCCATCAGATCAAGCAGATAGGCGGCGTCCGGCAGATCTCCGTCGATGTCGCGCAGGTCGGTTTTCATGCCCATGGCCCGCAGATGCGCGCGGACGCGGCTGGGGTCCTCTTGCGCGCAAAGCCCCAAACGGGCGGACAATTCGAACGCCATCGCACAGCCGATCGCCACACCTTCGCCATGCAGCAGCCGGTCGGAATAGCCCGTCGCCGCCTCAAGCGCGTGGCAGAAGGTATGGCCAAGGTTCAACAGCGCGCGGTCGCCGTGTTCCTTTTCGTCGCGCAGCACGATATCGGCCTTCATCTGGACAGACCGGCGCACCGCCTCTACGCGCAGCGCCATATCGCCAGCGGCCATCGCGGGGGCGTTCACCTCGAGCCAGTCAAAGAAGGCCGCATCCCCCAGCAGCCCGTATTTGACGACTTCGCCATATCCGGCGAGGAAATCGCGCGTCTGCAATGTGCCAAGCACGGCCGTATCGGCCAATACCAGTGACGGCTGATGAAACGCGCCGACAAGGTTCTTGCCCTGCGATACGTTGATCCCCGTCTTGCCCCCGACCGAACTGTCGACCTGCGCCAGAAGCGAGGTCGGGATTTGCACAAAGCGCACGCCGCGGCGCAGGATCGCGGCGGCAAAGCCCACTAGGTCGCCGATGACACCGCCGCCAAAGGCAATCACGACATCGTTGCGTTCGACCTTCTGATCCATCAGCCAATCGACCGTGCGGGTCAGCTCTGCCCAACATTTTGTGGCCTCGCCCGGCGGCAATGCCAGCGCCTCGACGCTGATGTCAGCGGCGTCCAGTCCGGCGCGCAAACTGTCCAGATGTTGCGCCGCAACCGTTTCATCACTGACCACCACAACACGTTTGCGGCGCAACAGCGGGGCAATCAAAGCGCCTGCTTCGGCCAGCAGATCGGGGCCGATCACCACATCATAGGCGCGGCCCTCAAGACCGACATGAACCGTTTCTCGCATCACAGCACCTCAAGTACATCTGGACGATCCGCCAGCGCATCCACCACGCGCTGCGCCATCGCGTCAATCGACAGCGCCGGCGTGCTGGCAACCGTCATATCCGCAAGCCGGTAGATTGGCACACGTTTTTCGTAAAGCTCGGTCAGGGTGCCGCGCGGGTCAGCAGTGCGCAGCAACGGGCGCGAGGTCTTGTACCGCACACGGTTCCACAGCAGGTCAAGATCCGCATCCAGCCACACCGACACCCCGCGGGCCGAGATATTCTCGCGGTTGGCTTCCGCCAGAAAGGCGCCGCCGCCGGTCGACAGGATGCCGGGCTCTTTATCCAGCAGACGCGAGATCACTTCGGTCTCGCGCTTGCGAAAGAAGGGTTCGCCGTCGCGCTCAAAGATTTCGGGCACGGTCAGATTGGCAGCGGCCTCTATCTCGTGGTCGCTGTCCACAAAGGGCACGCCGAGTTTCGCGGCCAAAGCGCGGCCTACGGCGGTTTTACCTGCGCCCATCATACCCACCATGACAACCGTCTTCTTAAGATGGTACCCAGGGGTGTTTTGGGCCGTATCGGCTGGGGATTGCTGAATTTCGCTCATTCTTGTGTGAATGACGTGATCTTGCCGAAAAGGCCATATATAGAATAGTCAAAAGATGCAGAAGAAAGCAGGCGGATTCCATGGGCAAGCTGATCAAGTTTCTGATTTACCTCGCAATTATCGGGTTCATCGGCCTTGCGGTCTATGCCTATGTGGGGCCGTTCTTCGGGGCGGACTTTGCACCACCCCAGGTCGAAATCCGCGAATCCGTGACGTTGGAGCAGCAATGATCCGATTTGTCAGGCAGCTAAGCGTTTTTTGCCTGATTGCCCTCCCCCTTGGTGTCGCCGCGCAAACCGCGGCGCAGAATGACCGCAACGCGCCTTTGTCGGTGATCGACTGGCTCGGCGAACGTCCCAAGACGCCGCAACCGACGCGCAAGGCCCCCGTCAAGCCGGACGAGGCCCCCGTGGCACGGACCGCGCTGCCGCCTGTCGTGACCGTGGCCCCCTTGGGCAAAGGCGGGCCGCGCGCCATCGGGTTGGTGCCAACCAAGGTGACAGGGCTGCCGCAGGATTTATGGACGGGCAGCACCGCGGAAGATATCGCGCATCAGCTTGACCGTCTGCCGGAGCTTCACCTGCCCGTGGCCCATTCGCTGCTGTTTACCCTGCTGCTGGCGCAAGCAACCGCGCCGCAGGGGGACGCGAAACAGGGCGATGCGCTTGCCCTCGCCCGTGTGCGCACCTTGATGGATGCTGCGGCGCTTGACCCTGCGATGTCGCTGATCGAACAGGCGGGTGTCGAGACTTCGCCGGATCACTTTGGCCTATGGATGCAGGTGAGCCTGCTTTTGGGCACAGAAGATCGTGCCTGCCTGCGGCTGAAGGACAAGCCCTTCCTGACAACGGATTATGGCGTGCGCATCCTGTGCGCTGCGCGGTCGGGGGAATGGGACACGGCGGCGCTGACGTTGGGGTCTGCCCAAGCGCTGGCGCTGCTGCCCGAAAGCGATTTGTCGCTGCTGGACCGGTTCCTCAACCCTGACCTCTACGAAGGGGCCGCGCCTCTGCCCGGCCCGCGCGAAATGACGCCGCTCAAGTTCCGGCTTCTTGAAGCGATCGGAGAGCCGCAGCCCACGCGGAACCTGCCCGCCGCCTATGCTGTGGCCGATCTGCGCGATATCGCGGGCTGGAAGGCGCAGCTGGATGCGGCGGAGCGCCTGACCCGTATCGGTGCCCTGCCCGACAACCGGTTTCTGGGCATTTATACCGACCGTGAGCCTGCGGCCTCTGGCGGGGTGTGGGACCGTGTCGAAGCGCTCCAGCGGTTCGACACGGCCATGTCCAGCGGCAATACAGAGGCAATCGCCAAAGCCCTGCGCCCTGCGTGGCGCGCCATGCAGCAGGCCGAGACCGAAGTGACCTTCGCCACCCTCTATGCCGAGGATTTGCAGAGCACAGACCTTACCGGTGCCAGCGCCGCCCTACGTGACCGTATCCTGCTGCTGTCACCGCTCTACGAGCAGGTTACCAGCACCGATACGACACCGGCAGAGATTACATTCCTGTCGCAGATCGCGCGCGGGGAGGCCCCGAAAACCACGCTCGATATCCCCCACGCACAGGGGATTGCCAGCGCGTTCACGACGCCAACTCCACGTGAGGGGCTGGTTGAAATGGCGCAAAACGGTCAGTTGGGCAGCGCCATCCTGCATACGATTGCCCTGCTGGAGGACGGCGCCCGCGGCGACACGGCTGCCCTGCGCGATGCGATCTCTACCCTGCGGGCCCTGGGGCTGGAAGATGCCGCGCGGCGGGCTGCCCTGCAGACGTCTTTGCTGGAGCGTGACTGATGCAGACCGAGTTGCTGCACTGGATTTCAACCTTCCTAGAGGCGCAGGCGGCAGAACTTGGCGCGGCTACGAACACTCAACTCGCCTATGGGCGCGACCTGAAGGATTTTGACAGTTTCCTCGCCCGCCGCGCATTGGATTTTGTCTCGGTCGGTCGCAAGGATATCGAAGCCTATCTGATCTGGTGCGACGCGCAGGGGCTTGCCAAATCCACCCGCGCGCGGCGGCTGTCGGCGATCAAACAGCTGTACCGTTTCGCGTTTGAAGAAGGGTGGCGCAGCGATAACCCCGCGATCCAGATTGCCGGTCCGGGTCAGGACAAACGTCTGCCCAAGGTGCTGTCAGAAGACGAGGTTGACCAGCTGCTCGACGCGGCGCGTCATTCGGGGCGCAACACCTCGGACCAGCTGCGCAACACCTGTTTGATGGAGCTGCTCTACGCCACCGGCATGCGGGTGAGCGAGTTGGTGAGCCTTCGGGTCAGCGCGGCCCGCGGCGATCCGCGTTTACTGTTGATCATGGGCAAAGGCGGCAAGGAACGTCTGGTGCCCCTGTCTGACCCGTCGCGCGAGGCGTTGGCGGCATGGCTGGTGCAGCGCGATAAAACCGACGAGGCCGCACAGGCCAAGGGCAAACCCGCGTCGATCTACCTGTTCCCCAGCCGCGGCAGCGCCGGATATCTGACGCGCCACCGTTTCTATTTGCTGATCAAGGAATTTGCCCTGACCGCCGGGGTTGACCCGTCCAAGGTAACCCCCCATACGCTGCGCCACGCCTTTGCCACGCATCTGCTGGCCAATGGGGCCGATCTGCGGGCGATCCAGACGATGTTGGGGCATGCCGATGTCGCCACGACCGAGATCTACACCCATGTGCTAGAGGCGCGCCTGTCCGAGCTGGTGCTGGAAAATCATCCGCTGGCTAAGGCGGGGCGGCGCAGTTCCGGCGGCAAGACATCCTCTGACGGCCAGTGACCGGTCTCTAGCGCTTTGTGGTAGCCTTGGGTCAGCCCCGCCTGCATCATCGCACGGGCCGCGGCGGCATGGTCATAGTCAAGCCGGTGAAACGACATCTGCCCCGCATCAAGCACCGCAAAACGGGTCTGCGGTGCGCCGTCGTTGGGCGGCATGCCGATGACACCGGCGTTGATCCACATCCCCCGCGCTGTCTGCCGTTCAAACGCCACCCCGCAGTGCCCTGCGATGATCCCGTCCACCGGACCGATGCTCCGCTCCACCGCCTGCCATTCCGCGTCGAAAACGGCCTTGGGCGAGACGGGCCAGATGAAGCGGGCGATATCATGGTGCCCCCCGTGGATCACGGCATAGCGCTTTCCGGCGTGGTGAAAGCTGAGGATATCCGGCACCTGCCCCATCCAGTCGCGCTGCGCTTGGGTGATCTGCGCGCTGGCGTAGCCGTACCAGCCGACCGACAGCAGATCGCAGGCGCTGCCATCCTCGAACCCGCAGCCGCAGTCCATCGCACCTGCGGCAAGCTGCTTTTCACAGTTCCCCGCCACCACCGCGATGCCACTGTCCTGCATCCTGTCGCTGACGGCATGGGGATCGGCGCAATAGGCCACGACGTCGCCGGTGCAAATCATCCGGTCCGCCCCCACCCCCAAGGCGCGCGCGCGGTCAAACAGCGCATCAAGCGCCTGCAGGTTGGAGTATGGTCCGCCGAACAGCACAATCGGCCCGTTCAATTGCCCCAAATCTTGATGGTTCACCCTGCTCATCCCTTGAATGAAACCGCACACACGCCCATAACCCTATGAGCAAACGGATAAGGTATACTCACAAATGGACACGGCCCCCGCAATCCTAGACGGCGCATTTTGGATCAGCAGCGGTATCATCCTGTTTCTTCTGGTGCTTTCCGGCTTCTTCTCGGGGTCTGAAACGGCACTGACGGCGGCATCGCGGGGCAAGCTGCGGGGTCAGGCGGATAAAGGGTCCAAGGGGGCGGAACGTGCGCTCAAGATCACCGAGGATAACGAGCGGCTGATCGGCTCTGTCCTGCTGGGCAACAATCTTGTGAACATTCTTGCAGCCTCGCTTGCGACGGCGCTGTTCACGCGGGTCTTTGGCGAATCCGGTGTGGCGCTGGCGACGCTGGTGATGACGCTGCTGGTTTTGATCTTTGCCGAGGTTCTGCCCAAGACCTATGCGATCACCAATGCTGAAACCGCCGCCGCCGCCGTGTCGCGGCCCATTGCGCTGGTGGTGCTGATCTTCAGCCCCGTGGTGTCAGCCGTGCGGTTTCTGGTCCGCGGCATCCTGCGCCTTTTCGGCGTGACCATCGACCCTGACAGCAACATCCTTGCCGTACGCGAGGAAATTGCGGGGGCGCTACAAATCGGCCGCTCTGAAGGGGTGGTAGAGAAGGAAGATCGCGACCGTATTCTAGGCGCGCTCGACCTGCGCGAACGCATGGTGGAAGAGGTCATGCTCCACCGGTCAGGGATCGAGATGATCGATGCCGCCAATGATCCTTCGCAGATCCTTGAACAGATCCTGGAAAGCAACCACACCCGCCTGCCCGTCTACCGCGATGATCCCGAGAACATCATCGGCGTGATCCATGCCAAAGACCTGCTGCGTGCCATGTACAAGCACATCAGCGGCGCCGAGGATGACAAACCGTTCAAGACGTTCAAAATCGCCGATATCGCGATGAAACCCTATTTCGTGCCCGAGACATCTACGCTGGACGAACAGATGCGCCAGTTCCTACGGCGCCGCACCCATTTTGCGCTGGTGGTGGATGAATATGGCTCGCTTCAGGGGTTGATCACGCTCGAGGATATCCTTGAAGAGATTGTGGGCGAGATCACCGATGAATTCGACCCGGATGCGGACCACGGCGTGACCAAGGCCGAGGACGGGCAGTATTTCGTCGATGGGGCCATGACGATCCGCGACCTGAACCGCGCCACGGAGTGGGACTTGCCGGATGAAGAGGCCAATACCGTCGCCGGTCTGGTGATCCACGAAGCGCAGATGATCCCGACGCCCAATCAGGTGTTCTCTTTCCACGGGTTCCGGTTCGAGGTCATCGCCCGCGATGGCAACCGGATCACACAGCTGAAAATCCGCCCCCTGTAAAAGTCGCCCTCAGGTGGTGTCGGTGTCATTGTCCATCTTTGGCGCGTCATCCTCTGTATCGCTGCGCTTTACCGCGTCACGGACTGCATCGCGCACGTCTTGGCTGGCGCTTTCCATCAACTGCGCCCGGTCGGGTTCAAAGTCGATCTTTGCAAGCGCGCGTCTGAGGTGACGTTCGGCAGCCCTGCGCGCGGCGATGCGCAGCCCCTCGTCAGGGTGACGCATCAGGCCGTTCAGCGTGGCTTGAAGCCGCTGCTGCACCTCGACCACCGTACACCCGTCCCGCGCCAACGCGCCAAAAGCGTCCTGCATCAGGTCAGACGGGTCCAGCGGTGCGACATAGATGTGGTCCAGCACCTCGTCGCGGTCCCTTTCGGTCTCGTCCTCGTAAAAGCTCAGGATGCGACCAATGCGGGTGATCACGTCGATCGCGGTGCCGGGGTCATTTACGCCGGGCGACAGCGCCTTTGACGCGACCTCTCCCATCACGATGAGACCAAAGCGCGGATCTTGATCATAGGTTCGCAAATCGCCGATGGTGATACTGGCATTGATCCCGGCATGCAGCGTTTCATCGGTGTGTTCCTCGTCCTTGGGCTGCCCCACGCGGTCGATCATCATCAAAGGTTCGTTGACGAAAACAAAGCTGCCGATGTTACGCTTGAGATAGATCTTCACCCCGTGGTTTTCCGCCACGGTATTCAACGCTTTGGGATAGATATGCTGGATATAGCCGTTTTCATCCGCGGTGAACGGCTTTGCACTGTCGGGAATATCACCGGTCAGCGGATTGGCCCCGAGGCAGGGATTATGCAGGCGTTCCTTGAAGGTGCGGCGGGTCTGATCCTCCACCTGTCGCGAGGTATCGATCAGACTGCCAAAGGTCTGCAAATGCAGCACCCAGCGGATCAGGCTGAACACAATCACCGTCAGCACGATCACCGTCATCACGAACAACACGAAAGACCGCTTGTCGTCGAACACCCCAAGCTCGCGCAGGATGATGGCGATCAGCGCATAGACATAGGCCCCGATAAAAACGGCCAGCGTATTCTGGGTGGTGCGGTCCTGCACGATCAAGCGGTGAATGCGCGGCGTCCATTGGGTCGAGGTGCTGCGATATACCGTGACCATGACGCTAAGCGAAAAGGTGGTGACCGCAAGCATCGCGTTGGCGATGATCGACAGCAACCGGTCCGCCGCACTGCCGGTCAGATAGGTCGCGAGCGATTGCGGGATCCAGCGTTCGATCAACATGCTCAGCAGCAGCGACAAAACCGCCAACAACCCCATGATCAGCACCCGCACCCAAAGCTTGCGGCTGTATTCACGGCCCTTGCGGAGCAGTGTCGATGGCAAAAGGAAGTCAAGGTTCATAGGGTATGTCCGCGTCATGAAGTGCCATGTTCAACAAGCTTGCGCGGAGATCACCTGGCTTACAAGCCCAACGCCCTATTCCGCCCGATGGTTCAAAAATGCAGGCCAAATCAGCGGGTGGGAGTGATGCTATAGTCTTACGGTGGTTGGGAATTCTGGCTATGGTCGGTGTATGAGCCATGACATCCCCATCATCCTGCTGGCCGCGGGGCAATCCTCGCGGATGCGGGGGCGCGACAAACTGCTAGAGATCGTGGAGGGCGAAGCGCTGCTGCGCCGACAGGCACGGATCGCGCGGGCGGCGACGCGAGGGGCGGTCATTGTGGCCCTGCCACCTGCGCCCCACCCTCGCTATGCGCTTGTGGCTGATATGGAGGTTGAAGCGCTCCCCGTTCCCGATGCGGCAGAGGGGATGAACGCCTCGCTTCGTGCGGGGTTTGCGGCCCTTCCCGCCGGTACGCCTGCCGCGATGGTGCTGCTTGCCGACCTGCCAGAACTGACTGAAGATGACTTGAACACCGTCTTTCACGCCGTTGATATTAAATCAAATTACACGGTATGGCGCGGTGCGACGGCGGATGGAAAGCCGGGGCACCCGACGGTATTTGCCGCCTGCCATTTTGATCATTTTGCACGGAGGCAAGGTGACACCGGCGGGAAAGAGATCATCGCACAGGCTCAGGATCAGACGCTGCTGATCCCCCTGCCGGAGAACCGCGCGCGACTGGACCTTGATACGCCCGAAGCATGGGCCGCATGGCGCGCGGCGCGCTGACCGGCCCCTGACCAAGTACCCCTGAACACGAAGAACGGGACAGCCGCCTGCCCCGTTCTTCGCCCCGCACCCCCAAGGGGATGCAGGCCTGTTGCTGCATATAATGTGGCGCTTACTTCGTCAGAAGTTTCGCCTCGTGCTTTTTCAGCGTGCGGCGCGCGGCGACATAGCCGTCCACCCCTTCGCGCGTTGCCAATTCCGGGAAAAGCTCCAGGATCTCGTTGCGTTGCGCGTTGCCGACACCTGCAAGGCTCATATCACCCGGCTGGAAGCTTTCGGTCCATGTGCCGTCAGACAGGATCACCTCGTGCTGGTCGAACATCACGTGGATGTAGGTCGTGCCAGAGGTTTCAACGATATCAACACCTTCCAGACCGGTCAGGTGTTTCGCCGCGACCAGAACTTCGCGCTCTTCAAAGTAGAGCGCTGTCTTGTCGTTGGCCACCAGAACGCGGTGGTTGGGGCTGACCAGCATGTCACGCTCGGGCAGATTGTTGCCCAAGGCACCCTGACGGATCAGAACCGGCAGCAGATGCGCTTTATGCGCCAGCTCTTGTCCGGTCATCTCGCGGGCACCGACCCAGCGGATTTCCTGAATACCGTTGTCACGGGTGATGACACGGTCGCCCACCACCAGATCTTCGACCCGCCGTTCCCCTTTAGGCGTAGCGATCAAGGTGCCCGGTGTGAAGCAGGGAATGATCTCTTCGATATTGGTGAAGTCGAGACGACCGGTCTCAGTGCCGGACGCATCCGTAAAGACGATCGTACCGTCGATGCCATCGTTGGGGCTGTCGCCGTCGATGGTGTCACCGGCATCATTATCCGGCGTGACGTTTTCAAGACGATAACCGCCGCCGGGGCTCAGCGCGCCTCTCAGATCAATGACGTCGTAGTCAGAGGCATCTGTGCCGGCACCGCCGTCGATGGTGTCGCCACCGTTGACGTTGGTGAAGGTATCGCGCCCGTCGTTACCTTGCAGGCTGTCATTGCCCGCGCCACCGCTGATGATGTCGTCGCCGCCACCTGCGCTGATGGTATCGTCGCCTTCACCGCCTTCGATGGTGTCATCGCCAAAGCCACCCAGCAGGCTGTCGTCGCCGTCGCCGCCGTCGATGCTGTCGTTGTCTTCACCGCCGTCGATGGTGTCGTCACCCTCGCCACCGAACAAGATGTCGTCGCCGCGCACACCGCTGATGGAGTCGTCACCGGTCCCACCGTCTACGGTATCATTATCACCGGCCGCGATGATCGTGTCGTTTCCGGCCCCCCCGAGGATGGAGTCGTCACCAAAGCCCCCAAGGATGGAGTCATCGCCGTCACCGCCGTCGATGGTGTCGTTGCCCTGACCACCGTCGATGGTGTCGTTCCCAGCACCGCCCTTAACGTCGTCGTTGCCATTACCGGCGAGGATGGAGTCGTCACCGTCCCCCCCATCGATCTCATCATGGCCCTGTGCGCCGCGGATGGTGTCGTTGCCTTGACCACCCAAGATCGTATCGTCGCCCTGACCGCCATCCAGGCTGTCATCGTCAATACCACCGTCGATGTAGTCGTCATCGGCACCACCCAGGATGGTGTCGTTGTCGTCTTCACCGTACAGCACGTCATTGCCCGCACCGCCTTCGATATAGTCCTTGCCGTTGTTCGGCTGCGGATCGGTGGCGTCGACTTCCTCGCCCTCGTAGCCGGCGATCGGTTCGTTGCCAAAGCCACCATAGATGGTGTCATTGCCTTCGCCGCCATACAGGCTGTCGGACCCGTGGCTGCCGATGATGCTGTCGTCGCCGTCGTCGCCGTAGACCTCATCGTCATCGATACCCGCGTTGATAGAATCGTCGCCTGTACCGCCGTAGATGGTGTCAGAGTCGTCGCCGGTGCGGATCGTATCGTTGCCGCTGCCGCCATCGACGAAATCACGACCATCGTCCTTGTTCGGATCGCCGGAGTTGAAGAAGGGGTTGGGTCGTCCACCGACGGTCGGCTGATCATTCGCATAATCAGAGAAGGTGTCGATACCCGCTTCGATCAGATCGTCACCGTCACCGCCATAGATTTCGTCCGCACCTTGGACATCGGTGATGGTGTCGTTGCCGCTGCCGCCATAGATGGTGTCGTTGTCGATGCCGCCTTCGATGACATCATCATCGTCGCCACCGTCGATATAGTCGGCATCATCGCCGCCATCGATCGTATCATTCCCCGCGCCGCCGATCAGCGTGTCTTTGTCGTCGTTGGGGTTGGTATCCTGATCAAAGGGTGTGGAGACCAGTGGAACGTCCGTGTCGGGCACGCCAATCGCACCGGGCTTGTTGCCAATCAGTACGTCGTCACCCTCACCACCGACGAGGGAGTCGTTGCCGTCACCACCGATCAGGCTGTCATCATATTTACCACCGTCGATGGTATCATTGCCGCCCTGGCCATCGATGGTATCATCACCACCGCCGGCGTTCACCACGTCGTTGCCGTCACCGGTCAAGACATTCTCATCACCGCCAGAGCCTGTGACCGTATCGTCACCGCCACCCAGTTCGAGTCTCTCGATCTCCGAGAATTCGGTGGTGCCGGACCCGTTGGTCAGTGTCCCTTCCTCTTTGTCGGTGAAAGTGACTGTCAGGTCGTCGTTCACAGCCGTACTGTCGATCACATCGCCGTCGGTTTCGCCGCTTTCGCCGCCGATGATAACGTCATTGTCGACGCCATCGGTCAGTGTGAACGTGTCGTCGCCCGACCCGCCGTCAACGGTATCGTCGCCCAACCCGCTGTCGATCGTGTCGTCGCCACCGTTGCCAAAGATCGTATCGTTGATCCCGTCTGTGCCGTCGATCTGGTCGCCTTGGGCGTCGGTGTAGCCCGGGGCCATATCCTCGCCAGAGTCCAGACCATCAACCGGACCGGCCATCTCTTCGCCGATGATGTTTTCGATCTCGGTGAATTTGAACGAGCCCGCGGATGTGCCGTCGTCGTTGTAAAGGTCAACAGTACCGTTCTGACCATTGCCGTTGCTATCTGGTTCCAGATCACGCAAGCGGAAATTGAGGCCAGTCAAATCAAGCGTGTCATCGTCGGTGTTCAGCGCAGGGTCGGCATTGAAGCCGCCGGCACCACCGTCAACCGTATCGCCATCGGTGCCGCCAAAGATGGTATCCTTGCCCGCGCCGCCGCTAATGTTGTCTTTGCCTTCGCCGCCAGTGAGCTGGTCATCACCGTCGCCGCCGATCAGCGTATCGTCATCATTGCCGCCAAACAGCGTGTCATTGCCCGCGCCGCCGTCGATCAGGTCATCGCCGTCGTCGCCCATTAGCAGGTCATTGCCGGCACCCCCGTCAACGCCGCCCACGGGCGCGTCAAAATAGACGTCGGTGATGTTGATGCCCGCGTGGTTCCCGGGCGACAGGCTTTGATCCATCGTGTGGGTGATTTCGAGATAGTCCACCGGACCCGAGATGTTCACCAGCGCAGAGTGGCTCGGATCTGTATCCGGGCCATCGGCACCGCGGCTGATCAGCGTTTCATTCCCGCCAACGCCGTCCTGGTTCTGTGCCTGAATGCCGCCGCCTGTGCTGACGTTGATCGGCGTGCGTGCGCCATCGGGGCCAACGGCCACGATCACAACTTTCGACGCGTTATCAATGTCATTGATGCGGAAGCTGATGTTGGTCACTTCCTTCGAGAAGTCCAGGCGATAGGTCGCGCTTTCGCCATCCTGGTTCGCCAGAGACGCCAAAGAGCTGTTCGCATTGGTCGCCTGACCGTCGCCGGTGATCGAATGCACCTTCTGCTGGTCAGTGGAGAATGTCGTCTCGGGTGTTTTGCTGCTGCCGGTGACCGAGAAGGTCACATTGACGTTGCCCGTGTCCTGAACAAAGCCACCGCCCAGATTGTCGTTATTATCGACAGCCGAGTTGTCATGGGGGTCTGGTGCCTTGTCCCACTCAAAGCTCTCACGCTCTGTCGTGCCGCCGGGCGTAGAGGCGCCGCCGGTGTTGTTGTCGCCATAGATCGTGTCATTTCCGGTGCCACCGGAAATGGTGTCATCGCCGTGGTTGCCTTCGATCGAATCGTGGCCCGCATTGCCTTCGATGCTGTCGTTGCCGCCTTCACCAAAGATCGTGTCGTTGCCATTCCCGCCGGTCAGCACATCGTCGCCACCAACGGTGCCATCGGTTGGGGACGTGCTGTCATCGCTCACGGTATAGGTGTTGGCGATATGATCGTATTTGATCGACGGCAGGTTAGAGTTGTGGCTGACGAAGTCGTAGGATTTGCCGACTTCCAGCGGTTTGTCTGTCACGAAACCGACGGCATCGTTGCCGTCAAAGTTCACGACGTAGACTGTCACATCCTGCGAGGAATCCACCGCGCCTTCGGGGCGCACAATATAGGAATACTCGGGGATGATCTTGTCGCCGGCGTATTCGGTATTGCCATCCAACTTGGTGGTTTTCGCCAGGGTTTGCGAATTGTCGTTGTCATTCAACTTATCGTCGTCATCATTGATGCCAACCGCAACAGGTGCGGAATTTTCGTTGATGGTGAACGACTTGCCAGACAGATCGCCGGAGCCCACATCGCTGTTCTGGAAGGGGCTTGAACCGCCAGCCACCGTCACATTTGCCAGATCCCATGTCAGAACGGTATGATCCGCACCCGATACAGGCTCAACAGTCTTGGAGACGGGCTGCGCTTTGGTCAGGCCGGCGCTATCGCCAAAGATGATGTCATCGCCTTCGCCGCCGTGCAGCGTGTCGTTCCCGACAGTGCCGTCATCATCCGCCAGCAAAGCCGCGGGGTTGTCAAAGAACACGTCTGTTACGTTGACGCCCGAGTTGCCGCTTGTCGCACCGGTGTGGATGAACTCGATCCGCGATACGGGACCGTCGATGGACACGTTAACGGAATACTTGCTCGACGAGGGGGAATCGTCGCCGCCCTCGCTGGTGGCCGTGTCCACGCCGAACTTGCCGTCACTGTCCGTCAGCTTCACTTTGCCGGAGCTGCTGTTGGCGATCATGTCGACGTCGATCATCTTGCCGGATGCATCGTAGGCCAGCACTTTCACCGCGCCTCTGTTGTCGATGTCGTTCACGTTGAAGGACACATTGCCAACGGCCTCGTCAAACCGCAGTTCGAACTTTGTTTCGCCGGTGCAGTTGGCCAGCGATTCAAAGGAGCTGTTATCGTTCACGCCGTGGGCATCGCCCTCGACATTTCCGGTGAACTGTTTGCTATCGCTGAATTCCTGATCCGCATTGTTACGCGGCGAAAAGCTCTTGAGCTCGAACGTGACGTTGACGGTGCCGGTATTCTGCGTGAACCCGCCCTTGAGGTTGTCATTGTCGTCGATCGCGGAGCCGTCCCCAGATGGGTCAGGTGCCTTGGACCATTCAAAGCTTTCGCGGGTGTCGCCGTAGTTGCCCTTGGTCGCGCCATCACCGATCAGGATGTCGTTGCCCTTGCCACCGTCGACATAATCATTGCCCGACCCTGCGACGACCGTATCGTTCCCAAAACCCGCGTTGACCGTATCATTGCCGCCACGTGCGAGGATGATGTCATCATTGGACCCGACGTTGCCGAATACCGCGTCGTTACCGTCAACACGGTCACCGCTTGGGTCATCATTAAAGGTGGCGTCGATCTTGTTGCCCTGCTGGTTACCGTCCACGATCCCGTTCGGCCCGTCGGCCGGAGCCTCGGTCGCGGTTTTCTCGGCCTCGGCGGTCGAGGTTTTTCCAAAGAGCCACAGTTTATTCAAAAAGATGGTCATATCGGTCGTCTCCAAAATCAGGTCAGGCACGCTACGGTTGTACCGTCAGCCGTAAAACGAGTGTGCCCAGTCATGGGCGAAGCTAATTAAATCACATGGCACCAATTCTGTGCCGGGGTACTAAGGCGGGACAAAGCAACGCCCTGCCCGCGACGCTGCTGCAATGAGACATACGGCGCGCGGACGGGTGCATCGCGTGACACGCCCAAATCTGCAGCCGTTTGGATACGGGTCATTTGTGTTCTTGTTGTGATCCGAAAACGGCGCTTCGGGGAAGAAATCAAGACGGTCTCGGCAGCGGCGGAGCAACGCAGAGTTGCAACATCACCTATACCCGAACGGTCCGGCAGTCGTGGTCTGTAGATACAGTGTCCCATCAGTTTCTCCTCCTTCCGCCAACGTGGCGGGCCGTTAAAAAACGGCGCACAATACCCCTAACAAAGCTCCGCGGTCACAGACGACACACAAAGAACTCTACCGTCCTGAAGGGAGGATCAGCCGCAGACAGCTGCCCGCTGCCGCGCAACCGGCAGTGGTATATTCATCGGCTCTTAAGAGCCAAGCGAACACATCTTCCCCGCACAACATGTGCGTTCGATGCGGTCGCCCCCGAAACCTAAAAAACTTTGCCCCCCAGTTGGGCACGTTCTTATTACCTACCCGTTGACGTTGCTGGAAGGAAAAAATGGCAAGAATTCGCAGACGCGCCTCTTTTCCGCCTTTTTTGACTCGACGGTGGCGCGGAATATACTCGCATAAGTAGTGAATTGTTTCCCATCTCGGGGTGCGAATTTCGATGATGCGGATGCTTTTTGGGGTTTTTCACTTAATTTTAATGATTTCCCAAACCCAGCCCTCGGCACTGTTTCGCAGGCAGACACAATAAACCATCTTTGCGATTAAATTCGGCGTGGCGGGACTGTGGCGGGGCGTGAATTCGCGATTTGGAACCAATAGCTTGCGACCGCGCCCATTTTTTCGAAAACGCCGCCAGTTTGCCAGCGCGAAACCGAATCGCAATACCACCTAAAGGATAGTCGTCGGCACCTCAGGTGGGGTGGCATATGCCGATTATTAACGCCCGACACCACAAGTTTGAGGCGAGGACATGCGTTTGAGCGAACATCTGCCGCTACAACCGCAAGAGGGTATTTTGGTCAAATTCGCAGCAAAATCCCACTGTCTCATGATGTTAGGGGGTGATATTTACCGCGCGACAAGTATGCTGATCCAACAGATACAGGAACATGGCGTCGTCACTTGGCCTCTGCCACCACCAGAAGAAGCGTTTGATGAGCAGTCGGAAAATCAAGAATATGGAAGAGTTTGCCGCCGTCAGCGGGATCTCCCGTCCGACGCTTTCCAAGTTCTTCAACGACCCCACCAGCGTGCGTAGCAGCACCCGCAAACGGGTTGAGGCAGCGCTGGACCGATATGACTATCGGCCCAATCTTTACGCCATGAACCAGAACCGCCGTTTGACCAAGAACATCGGCGTCGTGGTGCCGCATCTGGCCGACCCTTTCTTTGCCAAGATTGCCCGCACGATCGAAGAACACATCTTGCGACAGGGCTTCCGGCCCGTTCTGCTCGGGTCGCACGGCAGCCCCGAGATGGAGCTGGAGAATCTCGAAAACCTCCGCATGTTGAAACCGGCGGGCGTATTGCTGGCCGCTTTCGGGCGCAGCTCTGACCATGCGCAGATCCAGACCTTTACCGAAGAGGTCCCTACCGTCCTGTTCGATGCGAACATCGAAAAGGTCGGCAAGGCGTTCATAGGCTCCAACAATGAACAAAGCGTTGATCTGATCGTCGACTACCTGTGCCGCACGGGCGAGCCGCCTGCCTTTTTCGAGATGAAAGACCCGATGAACCCCAACGCCTACAAACGGCGGGCGGCCTATGTCAGGGCGATGGAACGTCTGGGCCAAACGCCGCATCTGATCCAGGTCGGTGGCGAGGGATGGGAATTCGAAGAAATCGGGTTTCGCGAAGGCACCCGCGTGATCCGCGACCGAAGCCTGCCGTCGAAAACAATACTGTGCAGCAACGACCGTTTGGCCATCGGGCTGTTGTCCGCCATTTTCGAGGCGGGGATGAGCGTCGGGATCGAGGCAGGCCACGACTTCCGCGTCGCGGGCCATGACGATCATCCTTTCTCGCGCTTCACCTGCCCGCGCCTGACCACCGTGTCCCAAGACTACGAAGCCATTGCCGAGAAAAGCGCGACCACCCTGCTGGCGCTGATCGAGGCAGATGATTCTCTTGATTCGCGTACAGAGACGCTGTTTGACGGCAAGCTCGTGCTCAGGGGCTCTGCCTAGATAATTGAAAACACGAACCTAAATCGCAAAACTAGACGCGCGTAAAATTCAAATTGACGCGAGTTCACCAATAGCCGTAAGCTTGTCGCTAACATCTCATCAGGGAGGTAGAAGATGTTTGTTTTGAACGCGTTTCGAACGGCGACCGCCATTTCACTTTTGACGGCAGCCGCTGCTTCTGCGGATACGATCACAATCGCTACAGTCAACAACGGCGATATGATCCGGATGCAGGGTTTTACCGATGATTTTACTGCCAAAACCGGGCACGAAGTCGAATGGGTCACGCTGGAGGAGAACGTCCTGCGTCAACGTGTGACCACGGACATCACCACCAAAGGTGGGCAGTTCGACATCATGACCATCGGCATGTACGAGACCCCGATCTGGGGCAAGCAAGGCTGGCTGGTTCCGCTGGACGATCTGTCTGCAGAATATGACACCGACGACATCCTGCCCGCAATGCGCGGCGGTCTGAGCGTCGACGGCACGCTTTATGCGGCCCCTTTCTACGGCGAAAGCTCCATGATCATGTACCGCAAGGACCTGATGGAGAAAGCCGGACTGGAGATGCCCGACGCGCCCACATGGGAATTCGTCGCTGAAGCCGCCCGCGCCATGACCGACCGTGACGCCGGCATCAACGGCATCTGCCTGCGGGGCAAGGCCGGTTGGGGCGAGAACATGGCGTTCCTCACCGCGACAGCAAACGCATTCGGCGCACGTTGGTTCGACGAAAGCTGGACTGCGCAGTTTGACCAGCCCGCATGGAAAGAAACGCTCGAGTTCTATGTAAACCTGATGAACGACGCGGGCCCTCCGGGTGCGGCGAACAACGGGTTCAACGAAAACCTGTCGCTGTTCCAACAGGGCAAATGCGGCATGTGGATCGACGCGACTGTTGCGGCGTCCTTTGTGACCAACCCGACAGATTCCACCGTCGCGGATCAGGTCGGCTTTGCGCTGGCACCTGATACCGGCAAAGGCAAACGCGGCAACTGGCTGTGGGCTTGGGCGCTTGGCATCCCTGCTGGCACCGATAACGAAGCCGCCGCGAAAGAATTCATCGAATGGGCCACGTCCAAAGAGTATCTTGAACTGGTCGCCGAGAAAGACGGTTGGGCAAATGTTCCTCCCGGCACGCGGACATCGCTGTACGAAAACGCCGAATACAAAAAGGTGCCTTTCGCGCAGATGACACTGGACAGCATCCTGTCGGCTGATCCCACCGCGCCAACCGTGGATCCGGTGCCCTACGTCGGTGTGCAGTTTGCAGCTATCCCGGAGTTTGCAGGCATCGCCACACAGGTCGGACAAGAGTTCTCTGCCGCGCTGGCAGGACAACAGTCCATCGATGAAGCCCTGGCCAACGCCCAAGCGTTGACCACCGATGAGATGGAAGCCGCCGGCTACTGATCTGATCGCCCTCGGGGTCAGTCAGCAAAGCTCCCCCTTGCTGACTGGCCCCTTTTTTCCAACACGTGCATGATCGTCCGGGACGGCCCTAGCCCGTCAACGGAGGAGGTATATTCAATGGCAACGCAACACTCACGATCGGCCGCCCGTCTGATGATGGCCCCCGCTGTCGTGCTGCTTCTGGGATGGATGCTCGTCCCCCTGACGATGACGCTGTATTTTTCCTTTCGCAAATACCTGCCCCTGCGCGGCGGTGATCTGGGGTGGGTCGGCTTTGACAACTACGTCCGCTTTGTATCGTCCAGCGCATTCTGGCCGTCGGTTCAGGCGACACTGGTGATCGTGGGCGGCGTCCTGTTCATCACCGTCGTTCTGGGTGTGTTGCTGGCCGTCTTGCTGAACCAGCCGATGTGGGGTCAAGGGATCGTTCGGATCCTCGTGATTGCCCCGTTCTTCGTGATGCCGACCGTATCGGCGCTGGTCTGGAAGAACATGTTCATGGATCCGGTCAACGGGCTGCTCGCCCACCTGTGGGGCCTGTTCGGGGCTGAACCGCTGGTGTGGCTGACCGAAGCCTCGACCCAATCCATCATTCTGATTGTCAGCTGGCAGTGGCTGCCCTTTGCGACGCTGATCCTGCTGACCGCGATCCAGTCGCTGGACAGTGAACAACTTGAGGCCGCCGAGATGGACGGCGCATCGCCCGTCAAACGCTTTGGCTTCATTACCCTGCCCCACCTGTCGCGGGCGATCACGGTGGTGGTGCTGATCCAGACGATCTTTTTGCTCTCTATCTTCGCCGAAATTTTCGTGACCACCCAAGGCGCCTTTGGCACCAAAACCCTGACCTATCTGATCTTCCAGCGTGTGCTGGAAAGCCAGAACATCGGGCTCGGCTCTGCCGGCGGTGTCTATGCCATCATCCTCGCCAATATCGTTGCCATCTTCCTGATGCGCATGGTTGGCAAGAACCTCGACGCATAAGGAGCCCGTCATGGCACGTGCAACGACCACACAACGCAAGGCTCTGAACACCGCACTCGCATGGGGCGTCGGGCTGCTGATTTTCTTCCCGATCCTCTGGACCATCCTGACCAGCTTCAAGACCGAAGCCCAGGCGATTGCAGACCCGCCGGTGTTCCTGTTCTTTGACTGGACACTGGAGAACTACGCCGCGGTGCAGGAACGTTCGAACTACGGCCGGTTCTTGTGGAATTCGGTGGTGATCGCGGGGGGCTCTACCCTTTTGGGCATCCTGATCGCCGTTCCCGCCGCCTGGTCGATGGCCTTTGTCCCCTCCAACCGGACCAAAGATATCCTGCTGTGGATGTTGTCCACAAAGATGCTGCCAGCGGTCGGGGTGCTGTATCCGATCTACCTCATCTTTATCAAAATGGGTCTGCTGGACAGCAAGCTGGGGCTGGTCGTGGTGCTGATGCTGATCAACCTGCCGATCATAATCTGGATGCTCTACACCTACTTCAAAGAAATCCCCGGAGAGATCCTGGAGGCAGCCCGTATGGATGGTGCCAGCCTGCGCGAAGAGGTGCTGTATATCCTCACGCCGATGGCGATCCCCGGCATCGCATCCACGCTGCTTCTGAACGTGATCCTCGCCTGGAATGAAGCCTTCTGGACCCTCAACCTCGCCGCCGCCAAGGCTGCCCCTCTGACGGCCTTTATCGCCAGCTATTCCAGCCCCGAAGGGTTGTTCTACGCCAAGCTCAGCGCGGCCTCGACCATGGCCATCGCGCCGATCCTCATCCTTGGCTGGTTCAGCCAGAAACAACTTGTCAGCGGCCTGACCTTTGGCGCAGTGAAATAAGGAAACAACACCATGGGACGCATCACATTAGACAAGGTTTCCAAGCGCTTCGGTGACGTCGAAGTCATCCCGCCGCTGGACCTGACCATCGAAGACGGCGAATTCACCGTCTTTGTCGGCCCCTCGGGCTGTGGCAAATCCACCTTGCTGCGCCTGATTGCAGGGCTCGAAGATACCTCGGGCGGGCAAATCCGCATCGACAAACAGGACGCCACCCATGTGCCCCCCGCCAAGCGTGGTCTGGCGATGGTGTTCCAGTCCTACGCGCTGTATCCGCATATGTCCGTGCGCAAGAATATCGCCTTTCCGATGCGCATGGCGGGCATCCCCGTGGACGAACAGAACCGCCGCATCGATGCCGCGGCGAAAGCGCTGAACCTGACCGCCTATCTGGACCGCAAACCCGGCCAGCTGTCGGGCGGGCAACGCCAACGTGTCGCGATTGGTCGGGCGATTGTCCGTGAACCCGCGGCCTTCCTGTTCGACGAACCACTGTCCAACCTTGACGCCGCGTTGCGCGTGGGCATGCGGCTTGAAATCTCCGAGCTGCATAAACGGCTTGAGACGACGATGATCTACGTCACCCATGATCAGGTCGAAGCGATGACCATGGCCGACAAGATCGTAGTGCTTCAGGCCGGTGTGATCGAACAGGTCGGCTCCCCGCTTGAGCTTTACCACACACCCCGCAACACCTTTGTCGCGGGCTTTATCGGCTCGCCCAAGATGAACCTGATCTCGGGCCCCGAGGCGGCCAAACACGGTGCGCATACCATCGGCATCCGTCCTGAACACATCGACGTATCGACAACCGAAGGCACCTGGAGCGGCGTCGTCAAAGTGTCGGAGCATTTGGGGTCGGACACGTTCTTCCACGTCTATGACACCGGCCTGACCGAGATGATGACCGTCCGTGCCCGCGGCGAAGTGGGCTTGCGCCACGGCGACCGAGTGTTCCTGACCCCGCGCGAGGACTCGCTTCACCGCTTCGACGCCAACGGCCTACGCATCGCATGAAGCGCCGCGTGCCCCTGCCCTTTAACTTTGCTTCCTACGAAAGCGGTCTCATGAATGAACCGACCATAACAAACACCGACGCGCCGCCTCCGGTGCCGCTGTCCCTGGACCGCCTTGGTGACCTGCCCGCCCGTATCGGTACGCCCGACTACGATCGCGCCACGCTCTCGGCGGGGATCATCCACATCGGGCTGGGCAATTTCCACCGCGCCCATCAAGCGTGGTATCTGCACAAGCTGATGCAACAGGGTCTGGCGCAGGATTGGGCGCTGATCGGCGCCGGTGTGCGGGCCTATGACAGCGCGATGCGCGACAAGCTTATAGCGCAGGACTATCTGACCACCTTGATCGAGCTTGCCCCCGGTCGTGTCACGGCAGAGGTCGTCGGCTCGATGATCGGCTACACCCCCATCGCCGAAGACAACGCGCCGCTGATTGCCGCGATGGCAGATCCCGCGATCCGCATCGTGTCGCTGACCGTGACCGAGGGCGGCTATTTCATCGACCCCGAAACCGGCGGACTTGATCTGACCCACGCCGATATCCAGCATGACCGCGCGCAGCCCGATCAGCCCAAGACGGTTTTCGGCGCGATCATTGCCGCGCTCAAGCTGCGGCGCGATGCGGGCCACGGTCCGTTTACGGTCCAAAGCTGTGACAACCTGCGCGGCAATGGCACCGCCACGCGCCAGGCCGTCGTGACCCTCGCCCGCCAAAGTGACACGGCGCTTGCCCAGTGGATCGAGCAAAACTGCAGCTTCCCGAACTCTATGGTGGATTGCATCGTGCCCGCCACCGGCCCTGACGAAATCGCGCTGGCGCAAAGCCTTGGCGTCGATGACGCGGCACCGGTGACCCACGAGAACTACCGCCAATGGGTGATCGAAGACGACTTCTGCGCCGGACGCCCCGACTGGGACAAGGCGGGGGCGATCTTTACCGACGCGGTGCATGACTACGAGGCGATGAAAATCCGCATCCTCAACGCAGGGCATCAGGTCTTGGCCAACGCCGGAGAGTTGCTGGGCTTGGAAACCATCGCCGATTGCATGGCGCACCCGTTGACCTCTGCCATGTTCCGCAAGATCGAGGCAGAGGAAATCGCCCCCTACGTCGCCGCCGTGCCCGGTCAAGACCCGGCGGCCTATGTCGAACTGATTGCCAAACGCTTCGCCAACCCCGCGATCCGCGACACCACACGGCGCGTGGCTTTTGACGGGTCATCACGGCATCCGGGGTTTGTCCTGCCGGTCCTGCGCGACGCCTTGGCGGCAAAGGGCAGTTGCTCCGGTCTGGCCCTGGTAGAGGCACTATGGGCCCGTATGTGTGCAGGCACCCGCATGGACGGGACAGAGATCGAGCCGAACGACCCGCAGTGGGCGCGCCTCAACGCTGTGGCCCTGGCCGCGCGCGAAGCGCCGCAGCTTTGGCTTGCGCAACGTCATATCTATGGCGATCTGGCCGAGCATCAGGCCTTTGCCGAGGCGTTTGAACACTGGCTCTCGCTCATCTGGGCAGAAGGCTGCGAGGCCGCGCTTGCGGTCTATACCGATCAGCCGGATGTGGCCGCCGCATTGACCGATGACCGCGCGGGGATGGGGCAATGATCCTGTGTTGCGGGGAGGCATTGATCGATATGGTCGCGGCCCCGTCGCTCGACGGACCGGACGGGTTTGTGCCCCATTCGGGCGGCGCGGTCTTTAACACCGCCATCGCGCTTGGCCGATTGGGGGCCCGCGCGGGCATGCTGACCGGATTGTCGCGCGATATGTTTGGCGACCAGCTGGCCGATGCGCTGAAGGCCAGTGACGTGGACACCACGCATATCATCCGCTCTGACCGTCCTAGCACATTGGCTTTTGTGAAACTTGAAGATGGGCAGGCAAGCTATTCATTCTTCGACGAAAACTCCGCCGGTCGGATGATCCGCGCCGAGGATATGCCAGAGCTGCCGAGCGATATTACCGCGCTTTTCTTTGGCGGTATCAGCCTTGCCAGCGATCCCAGTGCCAGCGCCTATGCTGCCTTGCTGGAACGTCAGGGCGGGTCGCGGGCGGTGATGATCGACCCCAACATCCGCCCGCTGTTTATCACTGACGCGGACGGCTACCGCCGCCGGATGGCGGCGATGATCAGCCAGGCGGATATCGTCAAAGTCTCGGACGAGGATCTTAACTGGCTGAACCCCGCCCCGTTGACGCAGGCCGAAAAGATCAGCGCAATGCTCGACACCGGACCGTCGGTTGTGATTGTCACCCAAGGGGCCGAGGGTGCCATAGCAACGCTTGCAGACGGCACATCGATCGCAGTGCCAGCGGCAAAGACCAACGTCGTCGATACAATCGGTGCCGGTGATACGTTCAATGCGGGATTTCTGGCGAAGCTGTCCGAACTGGACCTGCTAACGCCCGAAGCCCTTGGCACGCTTGATCTCGACGCTTTGCGCGACGCGATGACATATGGCGCCCGCGTCGCCGCCATCACCGTGTCACGCGCCGGTGCCAACCCGCCTTGGGCGAACGAGCTTTAACGCTAACCACACCCCCAGACGGACCCTTTCGCAAAGCCGCGCAGCAATTCCCTGCGCGGCTTTTGACATGCAGCGGACAAGAGGACGCGACATTGCCAAGGCTGCAAAAGCAACCTTCACACCTATCGACGATCGAAACTGAATTTTACGGAAAGCCTTGCAAGAACAAGGTGGTACCCAAGGCCGGACTCGAACCGGCACGCCTCGCGGCGGGGGATTTTGAATCCCCTGCGTCTACCATTCCGCCACTTGGGCACAATGGGGGTCTGTTACCGTGCCACGCGCCCCACGGCAAGAGCAATTTTACCGCTTTTGCTTGACCTCGTCCGTTTGTTCTGGTGTTGCCATTGAACAGAAAACAATACTGGAGACCACAGTATGATCCGACGGCTATATGACTGGGTTCTGGGCCTGGCAAACCACCCGCACGCGCTTTGGGCCCTTGCGGTTGTGGCATTCCTTGAAAGCTCTGTTTTTCCCATTCCGCCGGATGTGCTGATGATCCCGATGATCCTTGCGCGCCCGAACCGCGCATGGATGATCGCGGGGATCGCGCTGGTCGCGTCGGTCTTGGGGGGCCTGCTGGGATACGCCATCGGAGCGCTGGCTTTTGAACAACTGGGCCAACCGATCCTTGCCAGCCTTGGCAAAGGCGACGCGATGGCGGCATTCTCGGACCGGTTCAACGGCGTCGGCTTCTGGGCTGTGCTGACTGCGGGCGTCACCCCCTTCCCCTACAAGGTGATCACGATCATGTCGGGGTGGACGGGGATGCCGCTGGCGACCTTTATCGTGACCTCGATCCTTGCGCGCGCGCTGCGGTTCTTCATCGTGGCGGCGCTGCTGTGGAAATTTGGCGCACCTATCCGCGACTTTATTGAACGCCGTCTGCCTTTGGTATTTACGGTCTTTGTCGTGCTGCTGTTCGGCAGCTTCTTCTTGCTGAGGTATCTGTGATGACGCGAAACACCTATGTCCTGATTGCTACGCTGGGGTCTGCTGCGCTGCTGTTGGGGGCCTTTGGGTTCCAACACATCGGCGGCTATGCGCCTTGTCAAATGTGCCTGTGGCAGCGGTGGCCCCATGCGGCGGCGATCCTGATCGGGGTGATCGTTCTTTTCGGTGCGCCGCGTGCGCTGATCTGGCTGGGCGCGCTGTCGGTGGCGATCACGGGGCTGATCGGGGTTTATCATGCGGGGGTGGAATGGAAATTCTGGCCCGGTCCGTCGTCCTGCACAGGCGGCGGCATGGATCTTGGCGCGATGAGCGGTAGCGATCTTCTGTCTACCAGCGCGCCCTCCGGTCTGGTCATGTGTGATGACATCGTATGGCAGCTTTTCGGTCTGTCCATGGCGGGTTGGAACGCTGTCATTTGTGCCGTCCTACTGGCGTTCTGGGTCTCTGCGGCGCGCACGCCGCGCTGAACTATCTTGCAGGCCGCAGCCCTAAGGTGCGGCCTGCCCTGCCTTGCGCGTCTTGAGCAAAAGGCTCGTCTCGCTCGCGACCACCCCGTCGAGCTTGCGGATGCGGGCCAGAACCTCGTCGAACTCCTCAAGCGTTTTGGTGCCGATCTCGACGATCACATCCCATCTGCCATTGGTCGAATGCACGGCACGCAACGCCGCCATACCGGCCAGCGTGCGGGTGATGCGGTCAGCGCCGCGGCCCTCGATCTCGATCATCATCAATCCGCGCACCGGATCGGCACGCACGTCCGAGCGCGTCACGACGGTAAAGCCCAGGATCTCTCCGCTTTGTTGCAAACGGGCGAGACGCGCACGCACGGTGGTACGCGACAGCCGCAAGGCCGCTGCCAGATCAGACAGAGACGCCCGCGCGTCGTCGCGCAGCGCTGCCAGAATTGCTTCGTCCGTTGTGTCCATTTTGGCTGTCCAGTTTGGTCAAATAATCTCCGATTTGGTCACTTTAGATGATTGTTTCTGACCAGACCAGCTAGATATCGTCTTGGAAACGTTGACGAAAGGATCTCACCCATGTCTGGACAAAACTGTATTCTTCTTGGGGCCCCGCTGGATAGCGGCAAGCGCCGGTTGGGCTGTCTGATGGGCCCCGATGCCTATCGCACCGCTGGATTGGCGGGCGCGCTGACCGATCTGGGCCATAGCGTCACAGACCGTGGCAATGTCGCGCCCGCGCCCTTCACGCCCGGCCAGCACCCGAAACTGCACGCGCTTGAGGAAACCATCGCCTGGACTCACAGTCTGGCCGAGGCCACCCAAGCCGCCTTGCAGGACGGTACCCCGATCATCATGGGCGGCGATCATGCGCTCGCCTCCGGCACCGTCCTGGGCGCGATGCGCCATGCGCAGGCGCTAGAACGCCCCCTGTTTGTGCTGTGGCTGGACGCGCATAGCGATTTCCACACGCCCGAAAGCACCGACAGCGGCAACTTGCATGGCACCCCTTTGGGCTATGTGACAGGGCGCGAAGGCTTTGATGCCTTCCCCGATCTGCCCTACCCGCTGCCCCACGATAATATCGCCATCATCGGCCTGCGCTCTGTCGACGCGGCAGAGCGTGCGGCGCTGCAGGAAACCACCATCCAGCGCGTCGACATGCGCGAGATTGACGAGACGGGCATCGCCACGCCGCTGAACACCTTCCTCGAAAAGGTCGCTGCGGCGAACGGGATGCTGCATGTCTCGCTCGATGTGGATTTTCTTGATCCGTCGGTTGCCCCCGCGGTTGGCACGACTGTCCCCGGCGGTGCGACCGTGCGCGAAGGCCATCTGGTGATGGAAATGCTCCATGACAGCGGGCTGATGACCTCGCTTGATCTGGTAGAGCTGAACCCCTTTCTGGATGAACGGGGCCGCACCGCGCAGCTGATGGTCGATCTGGCCGCCTCTGCCTTTGGCCGCCGCGTATTCGACCGCCCCACCCGCGCCTATTGATTTGAG
>NZ_DGMH01000035.1:473-31533 GCF_002388305.1 Sulfitobacter sp. UBA4523 | reverse complement strand
CCTATTGATTTGAGTAAAGGACCACGACCATGACCAATCTGACCCCCTCTGACAAGGCGCTGGTGCCCTTTGTATCCGTCGACAATATGATGAAGCTGATCCATCACATCGGGATTGAACCCATGCTGATCGGGCTTGGGGAGTATATCGAGGCGGATTTCAAACGGTGGGAGCTGTTTGACAAGACCCCGCGCGTGGCCAGCCATTCGGAACAGGGCGTGATCGAGCTGATGCCGACCTCGGACGGCGAGGTCTACGGGTTCAAATACGTAAATGGCCACCCCTCGAACACGGCGGAGGGGTTGCAGACCGTGACCGCCTTTGGCCTGCTGGCGAATGTGGCCAACGGTTATCCGGTGTTGCTGTCCGAGATGACGATGCTGACGGCGCTGCGCACGGCGGCGACCTCTGCCGTGGTGGCGCGGTTGCTGGCCCCCAAGGGCGCGCATGTCATGGCGATGATCGGGAACGGGGCGCAATCCGAATTCCAGACCCTCGCCATGAAGGCCATCGTCGGCATCGACGAGGTCCGGCTGTACGACATCGACAAGGACGCCACCGCCAAATGCGGCGCCAACCTGCAAGGCCTGGGCATCAAGGTCGTGCCCTGCGACACCGCGGAAGAAGCGATGCTGGGCGCGCAGATCGTCACCACCTGCACGGCGGACAAGCAATATGCCACCATCCTGACAGATAATATGGTCGGCAGCGGCATCCACATCAACGCCATCGGCGGCGACTGTCCGGGCAAGACCGAACTGGCCCCCGCGATCCTGCACCGCGCGGGGATTTTTGTGGAATACCCCGAACAGACCCGGATCGAGGGCGAGATACAGCAGCTTGAACCGGATCACCCCGTGACCGAAATCTGGCAGGTGCTGACCGGTCAGGCGCAGGGGCGCACCGATGACAAGCAGATCACCCTGTTCGACAGCGTCGGCTTCGCGATCGAGGATTTCTCGGCGCTGCGCTATGTGCGCGACCAGATCAAGGCGACCGATCTGTTCGACCCGCTTGACCTGCTGGCCGACCCCGAAGATCCGCGGGATCTGTTCGGCATGTTGCAACGGGCCAAGTAACGGCGACGGGAGCCTATTTCGGCGCGGTCACATCATGGTGGTACAGCCAGTTGAACGCGCCGACCATCGCCCAAGGTGCAAGGGTGCTGCCTAGTTTCAGTCCCAGATGCGCGGCCGACCGCAAAGGCCCGGGGCGCAAGTGATAGCGCGCGGCATTGCCTGCCGCCGCTTTAACGACACGGGTAACACGGGGTTGGCGCAGGCTTTGATAACGGGCGAGCGCCTGTTCTGCGGGGTGGTTCAGCACGCTGTCGGCCAGCACCCACGCATCTTCAAGCGCCATATTGGCGCCCTGCGCAAGGAACGGCAGCGTCGGATGCGCGGCATCCCCCAGCAAGACAACCCCGCCCTGATGCCACGTCTGCGCAACCGGATGCAGGTGGAGCCCCCAAAGCGTGCAGGCCTCTACCGCATGGATCATCGCGGCAGCCCGCCCGCCAAAACCCGCAAAGGCGTTTCGCAGGTTTACCGGATCGTCCGCATGGTTCCAGCCTTCGGCGGCCCAACTGTCACGCTCTTCTACCGCGACCAGATTGACCAGCCGCCCGCCGCGCAAAGGGTAGCTGACCAGATGGCGGCCCGGCCCCATGGTGACATGGGCCTCGTCGGGGTGGTTGAAGTCATTGCGCACAACCGCGCGCCACGCGACCTGCCCGGTGAACTTTGTCTGATCCGCCCCATTCAACACCGCACGCGCCCGGCTGTGGATCCCGCTGGCATCAACGATCAGCTCTGCCCGCCGGCGCGACCCAACCTTCAGTCGCAGTTGCGGCGTGGCACCGGGGGTCACCTCTGCCACCTCGGCCCCAAGCTCTATCGTGACATTGCCCCGTTTGGCCGCGCCCAGCAGGATGTCCACCAGATCGGCGCGGTGTACGAACATATAGGGATATGCGCCCTGCCCGCGCATCAGGTCCAACCGCGCCACACGCGCCCCAGCCTTGTAATCCTGCAAGACCACCGCCTGCCCGCGCACCGCCGCGCGTTCGGTCAGCTTGGCGTCGAGCCCCATCGCTCGCAACACCGCGATACCGTTGGGGCTGATCTGGAGGCCGGCACCGACCTCGGTGATCGCCGGAGCCTGCTCCAGCAGCGTGACAGCCATACCGCGGCGCGACAAAGCCGCTGCGGCGGCCAGGCCGCCGATACCCCCACCAATAACGATTGCGTTGCTGATGCCCATTTCGCTTTCGCCTGTCTTGCCAGCTTCATACACAAAAGCGCCGGGCTCTCACCGCGGCGCTTTCATTATCATTCTCGCGCAAATGCCGTCATTTGCGACCCGTGACCGGACGATCAATCGTCGCGGTGGACTTTCTCGCGGCGCTCGTGACGCTCTTGCGCCTCAAGGCTCATCGTGGCGATTGGACGCGCATCCAGACGCTTCAGCGAAATCGGCTCTCCGGTGACAGAGCAGTAGCCGAATTCACCCTCATCGATGCGGCGCAGCGCCCCGTCGATCTTGCTGACCAGCTTGCGGGCGCGGTCCCGCGTGCGCAGTTCCAGCGCGCGGTCCGTTTCCTCGGAGGCGCGATCGTTCACATCGGGGATGTTGCGTGTCCCGTCTTGCAAGCCCTCGATCGTGTCCCGGCTTCCCGCCAGCAGCTCGGCTTTCCAGTTCAATAGTTTGCGTCTGAAGTATTCGACTTGCCGATCATTCATGAACGGCTCGTCTTCGGCAGGTGTATAACCATCCGCCAAAAAAACTTCCTGCTTCATATCATTCCCCATCGCGGTCTTAAATCCTGTCATGAAGGCGCGTCTCCCGACATCACTCCCGTGGCGTGCATCTAACGCAGCGTTAGCGGATTGTCACTACACAATGCTTATGTTTGTTGGTTTAAGGACCAAGAATAGCGCGTTGAAGAAGGTTGAAAACAAGATGAAATTCCAAGGTACTCAAGATTACGTCGCCACAGATGACCTCACGATTGCGGTGAATGCGGCTGTAACGCTGGAACGACCTCTGCTTGTAAAAGGTGAGCCCGGCACAGGTAAAACGGAACTAGCCCGACAAGTGTCAGCCGCCCTTGGCCTGCCCATGATCGAATGGAACATCAAATCGACCACCCGTGCGCAACAGGGTCTATACGAATATGACGCCGTCAGCCGCCTGCGCGACAGCCAGCTTGGCGAAGAGCGCGTGCATGACGTGAAAAACTACATCCGCAAGGGCAAGCTGTGGCAGGCGTTTGAGGCCGAAGGCAAAACCGTGTTGCTGATCGACGAGATCGACAAGGCCGACATCGAATTCCCCAACGACCTTTTGCAAGAGCTCGATAAGATGGAGTTCTTCGTCTACGAGACAGGCGAGACGATCAAAGCCGAAAATCGCCCCATCGTCATCATCACCTCGAACAATGAAAAAGAGCTGCCCGACGCCTTTTTGCGCCGTTGCTTCTTCCACTACATCCAGTTCCCCGAGATGGACACGCTGCGCAAGATCGTCGAGGTCCACCACCCCGGTATCAAGGAATCCCTGTTGACCACGGCGCTGACCCAATTCTACGAAATCCGCGAACAGCAAGGGCTGAAGAAAAAACCATCCACGTCGGAAGTGCTGGATTGGCTCAAGCTGTTGCTGGCCGAGGATATGGATGCCGCCGATCTGAAAAAAGACGGCAAGTCCGCCCTGCCAAAGTTGCACGGTGCGCTGCTGAAAAACGAACAGGACGTGCATCTGTTCGAACGGCTTGCCTTTATGGCACGCGCGCAAAAGTGACCCCAAGGGGCGCGGTGCGCCGCGCCCTGATCCCGCATAAAGGGAATATCCAACCGCCCGCGCGTTATTTCACGGCTGCAAACGCGCCCGTCCTATTTGTGACGTCTAAGCAACGATGGTCATAAGCCTGCCTTATTTGTTAACATTTTTCTCTGTTTTGACATGGTTGCTCCCTAGAATGGTCTGGATGGCGGGCGAAAAACACCTGTAATCAGCTCAAAAGGGCAGTCAGGTAGATGATGGATATGATTTTTGCACCGTTCGTGCGCCGTGCGTTGGAGACTGTTAAAGTTGTCCGTGCGGTCCCTGCACCTGCCACAACGGGGTCCCATCCATGAAGAAATACCTTTTGCTGCCCTTGATGCTGGCGATCAGTGCCTGCGTTCCGGCCTCGCATCCCGGTGTGGTGACCCGCGCCGCGATGGAACCCGCCTCAACCTCTTCTTTGCCCGCGATGAAACGGTTCACCGTGCATCAATCGCTGCCGGCACCGCGCTCCAACAACGACCTCAGCCTCGATTTTATCGAACTGTCGTTCCGCATGGAAAGCGGCAAGGAGCTCCCCGTTTTCACCCGTTTCGAAGGTCCGGTCACCGTGCGCGTCATCGGTGCGCCGCCCCCGACCCTTGGCCCCGATCTGACCGCGCTGCTCAATCGCTTGCGGCAAGAGGCCCGGATCGACATCAGCCCCACCAGCGGCCCGAATGCCAATATCACCGTCGAAGCTGTCAGCCGTCGCACCATCAACAAGGTGCTACCCCAGGCCGCATGTTTTGTGGCCCCGAATGTCAGCAGCCTTGATGAATACAAGAAAGTCCGCCGCACCGCGCAGACCAACTGGTCCTTGCTGAAAACCCGCAGCCGCGTGTCGATCTTCATCCCGAATGACGCCAGCCCGCAAGAGGTCCGCGATTGTTTGCACGAAGAACTGGCCCAAGCGCTTGGTCCTCTCAACGATCTGTATCGCCTGCCGGATTCCGTCTTTAACGACGACAACGTGCATACGGTGCTGACCGGATTTGATATGATGATCCTGCGCGCCTACTACGATCCAGCGCTGCGGTCGGGCATGACACGGGGCCAGGTGGCAAACGCCCTGCCGGGTATTCTGGCACGGATCAATCCGGGCGGCACATCGACCAAAGCACGCTTCCTGACCCGCACCCCCCGCGCCTGGAATGCCGCCGTTCAGGGCGCGCTCGGGCCCGGTCGCTCCAGCGGGCAACGCCAGGACGCGGCCTATAGCGCCATCAAGATCGCACAAAGCCTAGGCTGGCAGGATCACCGCCGCGCGTTTGCCCATTACGCCATGGGGCGCGCGTTGCAATCGGGTGATGCCGAAGCCGCGCATGAACAATACAAGATGTCCGATCTCTTCTACGCCCGCACCCCCGGCACCGATCTGCACCGCGCTTATGTGGCGACGCAACTGGGGGCTTATTCGGTCTCCAAGGGTCAGGGTGCCGAAGCGCTACGTCTGATCGCGCCGCATATCGACACCGCACGCCGACGCGAGAACGCCGCCCTGCTCAGCACCCTGCTGTTGCTGCGTGCCGAAGCGCTCGAGCTTGAGAACCGCGCGGCCGAGGCACAGGCCGTCAGGGTGGACAGTTTGGGCTGGGCACGGTACGGATTTGGCTCTGACTGGGCTGTGCGGGCCAAAATGCGCGAGATCGCGTCGCTTAACCCGCTCAAATAACTAGCGAAACGGGTTAAAATGATCGTCATACTTCTCGCCGTGATCGGCGCTGTTATCGGGGGGCTGACCGCCCGTAAACGCAACGGCAACCGCAAGGATATCGCACAATACGCGGCCGGATTTGCGATGGCCTTTATCATCGTCGGCATGATCCTTACAGTCGTTCTGGACCGAGTCCTAACCGGAGCGTAATTCATGTTTCTGCCGTTCTTTGACCAACTGCGCCAACACAAGGTGCCGGTGTCCATGCGCGAGTTTCTCGCCTTTCTCGACGGGATGGCAGCCGGGCTCGCGACCTATGATGTCGATGCCTTCTACTATCTCGCGCGCACCAGCATGGTCAAAGACGAACGCAACATCGACAAGTTCGACCGCGCCTTTGCGGCCGCGTTCTCGGGCCTTGAAAACATTAGCCTCGACGATGTGATGGAGGCCGTGGACATCCCGCACGAGTGGCTGGAAAAAATGGCCGAAAAGCACCTCACCCCCGAGGAAAAGGCCGAGATCGAGGCCGCGGGCGGTTTTGACAAGCTGATGGAGACGCTGCGCAAACGGCTCGAGGAACAGAAAGGCCGCCATCAGGGGGGCAATAAATGGGTCGGCACCGCAGGCACCTCGCCCTTCGGGGCCTATGGCTACAACCCCGAAGGCGTGCGCATCGGCCAGAATGAATCGCGCCACCAGCGCGCGGTCAAGGTCTGGGACAAACGCGAATTCAAGAACCTCGACGACACGGTCGAACTGGGCACCCGCAACATCAAGGTCGCGCTCAAACGTCTGCGCCGGTGGGCCCGTGACGGTGCCAATGACGAACTTGATCTGGGCGGCACCATCCGTGCGACGGCGGAACACGGCTACCTCGATGTCAAAACCCGCCCCGAGCGGCGCAACGCGGTCAAGGTGCTGCTGTTCTTGGATGTGGGTGGCTCTATGGACCCGCATATCAAAACCGTCGAGGAACTGTTCAGCGCTGCCAAGGCCGAATTCAAACACCTCGAATATTTCTACTTCCACAACTGCCTGTATGAAGGTGTCTGGCGCGACAATCGCCGCCGCTGGACGGAACAGTTGGACACGATGGAAGTGCTGCGCACCTACGGGCCGGATTACAAATGCATTTTCGTGGGCGACGCGTCCATGTCCCCTTACGAAATCGCCTACCCCGGTGGCGCCAATGAACACTGGAACGCCGAGGCCGGATCGGTCTGGCTCTCTCGCGCGCGCGAACAATGGAACAGCAACCTCTGGATCAACCCGATCCCCGAGAAATACTGGCCCTACACCCAATCCATCAAAATGGTGCAGGAAATCTTTGGCGCAGAGGCAATGGTGCCCATGACCCTCGAAGGGCTGAGCCGCGGGATGAAGACGCTGACCCGGTAATCAGCCGCCACCCCACCACAGATCGGAACATTCCACCGCGCCCCGCGTTTTCACCGTGAACCCAAATGGTGAAAGGAATTCCCATGATCAAGAAATCAGGCTCCGCAAAATGGACAGGCAACCTCAAAGAGGGCAAAGGCCATGTCTCCACCCAGACCGGCGTGATCAGCGACCAGCCCTACGGCTTTAACACTCGCTTCGAAGGCAAAGACGGCACCAACCCCGAAGAGCTGATCGGCGCGGCCCATGCGTCCTGTTTCTCCATGGCGCTGTCAATGATCCTTGAAGACTACGATCTAGTCGCCGATAGCATCGAAACCAAGGCCACGGTCTTCCTTGAACAAAAAGACGGCGGCTTTCATGTGCCGAAGATTCACCTTGATGTGGAATGTGTCATCCCCAACGCCACACAAGAGCAGTTCGAAGAGGCGACTAAAACCGCCAAGGAGAACTGCCCCATCTCCAAACTGATGACTGCCGAAATCACGATGGACGCAAAACTGTCCTGACCCTGCCCCAGGGGCCGCTCGCGCTCGCGGCCCCTACCACGCCCCCTTCACCCTTTTTCCAAATACTCATTCCACCCTTGCACCCCCCTCGCCTGCGTCCATATTGGGTGCATGATCCGCATCCTCCCCATTCTTCTCGCCGTGCTCTACGGGCTTGCCATGTATCGCTTTTCCGCTTGGCGCACCGCGAAGGAACTGGATGAAAAATCGACAGAACTGCTCGACCCTGCCCTGCGCGAGATGACATCGAAACTGGCCAGCGCTCTCGATCTGCCGCGGATCAAGGTGCATATCTACGAAGTCGCCCCCGTCAATGGGCTTGCCGCCCCCGATGGGCGGATCTTCATTACCCGCGGTTTTTACGAGAAATTCAAATCCGGTGCCGTCACCGCCGAGGAGCTCGCGAGCGTGATTGCACATGAGCTCGGCCATGTGGCCTTGGGGCATTCACGGCGACGGATGATCGATTTTTCCGGGCAGAATGCCATGCGCGCAGCGCTTGGGATGATCTTGGGGCGTATCCTCCCCGGTGTCGGCATCTGGATCGCCAATATGCTGGCCACGCTCCTGGCCGCACGCCTGTCGCGCAGCGATGAATACGAGGCGGACGCCTATGCCGCCGCCCTGCTGACCAAAGCGGGTATCGGCATCGCGCCACAGATTTCCTTGTTCGAAAAGCTGGAGGCACTGACCCAAAGCAACCACGGCACCGCCCCCGCCTGGCTGCTGAGCCACCCGAAGACCGCAGACAGGATCGGCGCGCTCACGGCGCTGCAAACCGCCTGGGACCGTTAACCAAGCGCCTTTGCCAGCCGCGGCAGCCGTGCTTTCTTCAGCAACGGTCGCATGTCCCACGGATGGCCTGACAGGCGGCGTGCCTCTTCCAGAACATGTGCGGCTACAGCTTCCATCACCTGCGGCTGCGCCAGCCAGACGCCGTGCAGATAGCTGTCGGGATCGACCCGCGCCAACCCCTCTTCAGCCAGGGTGCCACGGGGAAAATCCTTGGCATTCAGTGTCATGATAATATCGGCATGGCCGGTGATCGCGGCGGCGAGAACGTGCACGTCGTTTTCATCCGGCAGGTACAGCCGTGCCGCCACACCGGGGCTCGGGGGCACTTCCGCCTTGGGCCAGGCGGCGCGCAGCAAGGCGATCTCTGCGCGGGCCTGTGCCTCGCCCTCGGGGCCAAGTTTGATCGCGGCGCGCGCCCATTCTTCCAACAGGCGTGCGGACCACAGCGGTTCAAACACCCCCGCCCGCGCCGCGCCCATCACCATCTCGCGCATGACGGTGGGATAGAGCACGCAGGCGTCGATCAGGATGCGCAGCGCCATTACAGGCGGAAGAACAACGACTTGAGGTATCCCGTCTCGGCCAGTTGCGGCAGCTGCGGGTGGTCAGGACCGGCGAAACCGGTATGCAGCAGCGCCGCGCGCCGTCCCGCACGACCGATACCGCGCACAGATGCGGTGCGGAACTGCGTCAGATCCGCCGCATGGGAACAGGAACACAGACCCAGCACGCCGTTTTCGGTCACCAGTTGCGCCGCCAGACGCGCCACACGTTCATAGGCGCGCAGACCAGCCTCGAGCGCGGGTTTACCGGGGGCGAAGGCGGGCGGATCGCAGATCACCACGTCGAACTCTTCGCCCTCGGCCCGCAGTGCTGTCAGGATGTCAAAGGCGTCGCCCTGGCGTGTGGCAAAACGGTCCGTGACGCCCATAGCCTCCGCGCCCTGCTGCGCCAGCTCAAGCGCGGGTGCCGATCCATCTACAGCAACCGCAGAGGACGCGCCATTTGCCAGCGCGGCGAGTGAGAATCCCCCAACATGGGCGAAGACATCCAGCACGCGTTTTCCTTTGGACAGGTTCGCCGCGAAGGCGTGGTTGGGGCGTTGGTCGTAGAACAGGCCGGTTTTCTGACCGCCGGTGAGGTCAGCCATATAGATAGCACCGTTCATCGGCACTTGCACAGGCGCGCTTGGAGCCTCGCCATGCAGCACACCGCTTACATCATCCAGCCCTTCAAGGCTGCGGGTCCGGCCCGACGCGTTCTTGAGCACATGGCGCACGCCGGTTTGTTCCACCAGCGCTGCTGTCAGCGCATCGATATGCACATCGGCCCATGCGGCGTTGGCCTGAATGACGGCCGTGTCGCCAAAGCGGTCAATCACCACACCGGGCAACCCATCGGCTTCGGCGTGGATCAACCGATAATAGGGTGCGTCATACATCTGGTCACGCAGTTGCACGGCGCGATTGATATGGGCCTCGAACCAGTTCTGGTTCACCACGGCTTGCGCGTTCTGGTCCAGCATCCGGCAGAAGATCTTGGAGGCCGGGTTCACCGCGACCACCCCCATCACCTGACGGGCGCTGTCTTCCAGCAGCGCGAGACTGCCGGGCGCAAGCGCCTTGGTGCGGCGGTCGGTGACCATTTCATTGGCATAAACCCAGGGAAACCCGTGCCGGATGGCGCGGGCATTCGCCTTGGGCAGCAGGCGCACCACAGGCAAATCGGAAGGGTCGGTCGAAGCGGGAGGGGAAAGGGGCGTTGTCATACCGCCCCCATTAGTCGGTTCCGCGCGTTTGGGGAAGCGCAGAGTTCGATTGCTGCCTTAATAGGCGGCAAGTTTCGTGCGTTTATAGCTGCCCGGCGTGGCGAGCTGCTGTTCGATCGCACGGGCCAGATCATGGATCATCACCGCATTGTCCGGCTGCGCCTCTGCGACGGGGGGCGCAAAGCTGCTCAGCTCCACCGCGACCTGACGGGGCTCGGCCAGGGGGTTGCCATTGCGCGCATCGACGACGGTCAGGATAAACTCTGCCGACGGGGCTTCTGAGGCGGGGTTGTAGAACCGCAAGACCTCGACCTC
Organism: Sulfitobacter sp. UBA4523; assembly: GCF_002388305.1. Taxonomy (NCBI): domain Bacteria; kingdom Pseudomonadati; phylum Pseudomonadota; class Alphaproteobacteria; order Rhodobacterales; family Roseobacteraceae; genus Sulfitobacter; species Sulfitobacter sp. UBA4523. The sequence goes on along the minus strand of NZ_DGMH01000035.1, from coordinate 21,263 downwards.
CAGCGCGGCGGGCACGGGACCATAGGCGGTCACTGCCCCCTGGCGGATCGCGGCCTCGAAGATCGCGCGCACCTGATCGCGGCGGTCCGTGTCTGCTTCGCCATGCCAGACGATGTCGGCCGATTGCAGCAGGCTTGGCGCTTGTGCGACCCGCAGGTGGTCGGGCACAGAGACGTTGGTGTGCTGGATATGCACCGCGTCCAGCAACGTATCGGGCTGGTAGGCGTTCAGATTGTCCAGCAAGGACATGCGGGTCGAGGATGTGTCATACATTGCATTCCGGCTGGCAATATCCGCCGGTGCACAACCGGACACGGCAGCGGCACAGGCCAAAGCGATCAACAGTTTATGATGTTTCATTTACCCCTCCAAAAGCTGCTGACGATACGGATTGTGCAGCCATGTAACGGTAATGCTGCTCAATTAAGGCAGGAATGGGGCAATAATGTTCAAAACCTAAGGCATCATTAGGGTATTTCGGCACGTTTGCGCCTTAATGTCGGCCTGTCTAGCTGCGCGGTCGGGTGCGCCAGCCGCCGCGCCGCCGGGGCGTGGCCATGTCGATCAACCCCTCTTGCATCACCTGGGTCATGGGATGGTCTTGGTTCTCTGCTGTCACGCTGTCCAACAAGGCGCGCAGGGCGGCTTTGGTATCCGCTTCCGCTGGCAGGCTGAGCGCCCAATCCAGGAAGATTGACCGACACTCCGCCTGGGTGATCCCCTCTATGCGGTAGGATTCAAAGATCAGCCCCTTGGGATCGTTGGGGTCCCCTTTGCTCATGTCGCGCCCCCGTCCGCCTTGTCCACATAAGCCGCCAATGCATCGGCGATGATCGTCGCGGCCTGATCGTAGCTTCGCGCGAGATGCGCGTGCAATTCTTCGGACGTCTCCACATCGAGGGAGCGGCATAGAAACCGCAAACCCGCCTGCCCCAGAGAATCCTCGCGCAGGACAGAGGATGACAGCAACCGCGTCGCGGATTGCAGCGCCCAACAGCTGCGGTAGACGCGGCGCAGCACCTCTGCCTGATCGGCGGTGATGACGTTCTGCGCCTCCGCATCCCCAAGCGCAGAGGTGATATCCCGCGCCGTGGTGCCCGCCAGCAAGGCCCCGGCCTGCGCCAGCAATTCGATATCCTGCAAGCGCCCCGGCCCGTTCTTGGCATCCCAGATGCCGCCCGCCACCTTGGCCGTTGCCAGACGTGCGCGCATCGCCGCGACCTCGTGCAGGGTATCGGCACGGTCGCGCGAACGGGCGAGCACCTTGTCGCACAGGCGCGCAACATCCTGCATCAGATCATCGGGGCCGGTCACACAATCGGCGCGTGTCAGGGCCAGATGCTCCCACACCCAGGCCTGCCCCATCTGATAGCTTTCAAAACTCGCTAAACTGGTCGCCACCGGCCCCTGCGTGCCCGACGGGCGCAAGCGCATGTCCACTTCGTAGAGCTTGCCTTGGGCCATCGGCGCGGTCATCGCGGTGATCATCGCCTGCGTCAACCGCGCATAATACAGCCGCGAGGCCAGCGGGCGCTTGCCGTCAGAGCTTTCGACGCCAGCGGAATCGTAGACCACAATCATATCCAGATCAGAGGCAGCGGTCAGGCGGCGCGCACCAAGTGACCCCATCCCGACCAGCACCGCACCGCGCCCGGGTGGCGGCCCGTGACGGCGCGAGAATTCGTCGATCACCACCGGCCAGAGCCCGCGCAACACCGCCCGCGCCAGATCGGCATATTGCGCCCCCACCGTCGCGGCATCAATCAGCCCGCGCAGGTGATGCACCCCGATCCGGAAATGCCATTCCTTGGCCCATCGACGACAGGTATCCAGCCGCGCCTCATAATCCTCTTCGGCCTCCAGCACCTCTGTCAGACTGTCGACCAAAGCGTCCTCTGCCGGCCATTCGCTGAAGAAATCCCCGCCGATCACCGCGTCGAACACCTGCGCATTGCGCGACAGATAAGCGGCGAGCGCGGGTGACGCGCTGACGATATCAACAAGCAAATCAGAGAGTTGCGGGTTGATCTTCAACAAAGAGAATAACTGCACCCCCGCGGGCAGCCCACCAAGAAAGCCGTCAAAGGCCAGCAATGCCTCATCCGGTTTGGTGGCCCGTGCGAGACGCGCCAGCAATCCGGGTTTCAGCTCTGCAAATAGCTCCGCCCCCCGGGCGCTGCGCAAGGCGGGGTAGTTCAGCCACCGATCCACGATCGCGGCGTCAAAGACATGTTCTTCGGGCGCGGCAGCCGCTTCCGGGCGCGAGGTCGAGCCCGCAAAGAACCCTTCGGTCAGTTGGTGAACCTCTTCCAACCGCCGTTCAAGGTCACTGCGCAGCGCGGGGACATCCATATCCATCATCGCGGCCAGCCGGTCGAACCCCTCTTCCGTTTGGGGCAACGTATGGGTCTGGGCGTCACGGATCATCTGCACGCGGTGTTCCACGGTACGATGCGCGCGGTAGTGATCGCACAGCGTCTCGGCGACTTCTGAGGGGATCCATTCCTTTTCCGCCAGCACGGCCATGCCTTCGCAGGTGCCGCGCACGCGCAGATCTGCGTCGCGCCCACCGGCGATCAGCTGACGGGTCTGGGTGAAAAATTCGATCTCGCGGATACCGCCGCGCCCCAGCTTCATATTATGCCCCGAAAGCGAGACACTGCCCCCCAACCCTTTGTGCTCGCGGATCGCAAGGCGCATGTCATGGGCGTCCTGAATCGCGGCAAAATCCAGATGCTTGCGCCAGACGAAGGGCCGCAGCACCGAAAGAAACTGATCGCCCGCCGCCAGATCACCCGCCGCAGGGCGTGCCTTGATATAGGCGGCACGCTCCCATGTGCGGCCCAGACTTTCGTAATACCGTTCTGCCGCTTCCATCGCGATGCACACGGGCGTGACACCGGAATCAGGCCGCAGCCGCAGGTCTGTGCGAAAGACATAGCCCTCGCCCGTGAGATCGTTGAGCGTCCCGCTCATCGCGCGGGTGGCGCGAACAAAGGCGGTGCGGGCGTCGTGAAAATCGCTGGCGTCAAAGCGTGTTTCGTCGAACAGGCAGATCAGATCGATATCGGACGAATAATTCAGCTCGCGCGCGCCCATCTTGCCCATAGCCAGCACGACCATGCCTGCGCCGCTGTCGGCGTCCTCTTCCGTCATGCCGGGCAGCTTGCCGCGTTTGATCTGCGCTTTTAGCCCTGCGGTCAGCGCGGCTTGGGCGGCGGCGTCGGCGAAATCGGTCAGCGCGCCGGTCACCTCCTCCAACGACCAAGCCCCCGCCAGATCAGCCAGCCCCGTCATCAGCGCCACGCGCCGCTTGCCTTGCCGTAGATGACTGGACAACTGGTCCGGAGGCACCGCGCCCGCGCTGTCGATCACCTGCTGCACCGCCCCTGCGGGATCATCGAAAGCCGCATGACACCAGTCGGTTTCCTTTTGCATCAACCCCAGAAGATAGGGCGACGTCGATCCCGCCCCCGCCACAAGTGCGGCAATTTCGGGCGGCGCATCGGGAAAGAGCGCGCGCGCATCCTGCGCCTGATCGGCCGTAAAGATGCGGGGACAGCGGGTGATCTGACTGGCAAGTGTTCTCATACGCCAAGCATTCGCTGGTTCTATGCCCGTCGTCAATGGCGCCGTGACACCTGCTAACCCCCACCAAACACGTGCAAAACCAAATAATGTAAAAAAGATTTACATCATCCCTTGCAAACCACAGGGCGCACCCCGATCTATTGTAATGTGAAGGGCATTTACATTGCCCGCCACCGCACCGGCCCGCAGCGTCCAGGGCCACCACACTCTGACCGAAAGGGAACTTGATGACACAGACCTATGCACCCACCTACACCGCACAACGCAGTTGGCTGGGCCGTACCGAGGACTTTCTTGACGACAAGGGCAAAGGTGCCTGGATCGCCGCCATGGTTGTCGGTTTCATTCTTTTCTGGCCGCTTGGCCTTGCCCTTCTTGCCTATATGATCTGGAGCAAACGCATGTTTAAATCTTCGTCTTGCAGCAAACGCGCCCGCCGTGGGTCTATCACCGGGCGTTCAACCGGAAACGCCGCCTTTGATGCCTATAAGGCCGACACCCTGGCCCGTCTTGAGGAAGAGCAAACCAATTTTGAAGCCTTCCTGAGCCGTCTGCGCGACGCCAAGGACAAGGCAGAGTTCGACCAGTTCATGGCCGAAGGCTCCAAAAACGAAGATGATGCGCAAAAGGCCTAAAGCCTGCGCGTTCAATCAACACCCCCTCCGCCTTGGCGGGGGGGCCGATATTCACAAGGGACAGGACATGATGACCCCCACCACCCCCGATCCATTCGACCAGCCTGAATTCTATAGCGGTATTCCGACCAAGCGGTTCATGGCTTGGGTTGTTGACGCCCTGCTGGTGTTGATCGCCAGCGTGTTGATCCTGCCGTTCACCGCCTTCACCGGCCTGTTCTTTTTCCCGCTGCTGATGCTGATGGTGGGCTTTACCTATCGTGTGGCGACGCTTGCCAGCGGGTCGGCCACTTGGGGCATGCGCCTGTTCGGCATGGAATTGCGCACGGCGCGCGATGAACCGCTGGATCTGGCCTCGGCGTTTTTGCATACCTCGGGCTATACGGTCAGCGTTGCCATGATGCCTTTGCAGGTGATTTCGATCATTCTCATCTGTGCGACCTCGCGCCATCAGAGCCTAAGCGACGTGATCCTCGGCACAGTCCCGCTGAACCGTCGTGTCGAAAGCGTGAACTGACCCAAACTTGTGCTTGGCGCGCTTTGGACCAGTTGTTAGAATTTCCTCCGAACAACAACGGATTTTCATGCGCCATACACTTCCCATCGCTCCGCAGTTCTATGTTACTGCGCCACAGCCCTGCCCGTATCTGGACGGCCGGATGGAACGTAAACTGTTCACCGCGCTGCAGGGCGACTCCGCGACCAAGCTGAATAACAGCCTGTCGGGGCAAGGCTTCCGGCGGTCGCAGAATGTACTGTATCGCCCGTCTTGCACGGATTGCGCGTCCTGTCTGTCGGCGCGCATCAACGTGGCCGACTTCACCCCCAGCAAAAGCCAGAAGCGCACGATCAAGCGCAACGCGGGGCTGACGCGGCGGGCGACTTCGCCTTGGGCCACGGAAGAGCAATACGACCTCTTCCGCACCTATCTTGACAGTCGCCATGCAGACGGCGGCATGGCCGATATGGATGTCTTCGAATTCGCCGCGATGATCGAGGAAACCCCGATCCGCAGCCGTGTGATCGAATATACCGATACCCAAACCCGGGAGCTGATTGGCGTCTGCCTGACCGATGTGCTCGATGACGGGGTGAGCATGGTCTATTCGTTCTACAGCCCTGACCGGCCCCGTGACGGGTTGGGCAATTACATTATCCTTGACCACATCGAAATCGCCCGTGCGGCGGGTCTGCCTTATGTATATCTGGGTTATTGGGTGCCCGGCAGCCCCAAGATGGGCTATAAGGCCAAGTTCTCGGGGCTTGAGGTCTATATGGGCGGCGCGTGGCAGAAGATGCGCAACCCCGATGATTTCGAACCCGAGCAGCATCCGCTGAACACCGACCCGATTGCCGAACAGGTGGCCAATATCGCCCTCCCCGATCTGAGCCCGACCAAAGGGTAAACCGTACCGCTGCGGCACATTGAACCGCTGTCACCCGCTGAAACGAAAAAGGCACCCCACGGGGGTGCCTTTTGTTTTTGTTGTGGCCTGACCCCAGATCAGTTGGGGATCAGGTCAGGCACGATGGTCACGATGACCGGGAACATCCACAACAGCGCCAGTGCTCCGACCTGGATCAAGACGAAAGGAATGATCCCGCGGTAGATATGCGAGGTGGTAACGCTCGCCGGGGCCACGCCGCGCAGGTAGAAGAGCGCGAAGCCGAAGGGCGGTGTCAGGAACGAGGTTTGCAGGTTCACCGCAATCATGATCGTAACCCACTTCGGATCGAAGGTGCCTCCGTAGATCACCGGCCCGACAATCGGGATCACGATGTAGATGATCTCGAGGAAGTCGAGCACGAAGCCCAGCACAAAGAGCACCAGCATCACGATCAGGAAGACCGTCAACTCGTTGTCGAAGCTTTTCAGCCACTGCTGGATGTAGTGTTCGCCACCAAAGGAGATCACCACAAGGTTCAGCAACTGCGATCCGATCAGGATGGTAAACACCATCGAGGTCACCTTGGCCGTCTCGCGGACCACGGGGCTTAGTACGCCCGAGGTATAGAGGATCCAGCACGAGAACAGCAGACCGAACACCGCGTATAGATACGCGCCATAGGCGACGAAGAAGGCAAACCAGCTTTCGACGCTCACGCCCTCTTGGTTGATGCGCAGGTCAAAGTTCACGCCGACAAGGATCGCGATCAGGATGGCCAGGGTGGACCAGATGATCACCTTGGGCGACCGGTCCATATCCTTGAGCTTACGATAGGCGGCCAGCATGATCGCGCCACCTGCCCCCAAGGCCGCAGCGGGCGTCGGGTTGGTGATCCCGCCAAGGATCGACCCCAGGACCGCAACGATCAGGACCAGCGGCGGGAAAACCACGCGGATCAGCTCGTTACCGGCGCAAAGCTTCAGCGCATAGACCACACCATACATGACAGCCACGAAAGGCAGCGCCATCAGCAGAACCATCGTGCCCGAGGACGTGGCCGGACCGACCAGCAGGATATCGACCAGCAGTGTCAGCACCAGACCGATGCCACCGATGATCAACGGCCGTTTGTCCGCCGATGGGGCGACACCGCGACCGGTCGTCATGACCAGCGCCAGCAGGATCAGGATGATCGCAACACCGGTCCCGATGGGGGCGGCATTGGCAATCTTTTCAGCCTGCTTGGCGGCCAGCGCTTCTTCGGTCAGCTTTTCGCTGGCCTGTTGACCGCCCGCCGCCTCGATCGCGGCTTGCTCGGTCACCGCTTGATCCCATGCGCTTTGCCCGTGCAGTTCGATCATCGCGGCCTGACAGGCCTCGCCTACATTGGTGCGCAGGCTTGCACCCTGCCCGATGTCGCTAAAGCTGGACACGACAGTCGACTGGCTGCCCACGATGCCAAGGTTGCCCAGAACAATCGTGCCCACGATCAGCAGGGCTGGCATACCAAGGAACCAAGTAAAGCCTTCGCCCCGCGTGATGGGTTCGGCATTGGTCGCCCCCATCGGCACGGCGGGCGCCTTTTCAGGGTTCAGCAGCGCATAGACAAAGGCGTAAAGCGCATAAAGCAGCGCCAGCATGATCCCCGGCAGCAACGCGGCCTGAAACAGCGTCCCTACAGACACAACCGCTGGCTGGCCAAGGTAGGTCAGCGCATCGGTACAGCCTACGGCGGTTGCACGCGCTTCCTGGGCGGCGGAGTATAGATCGCCCGCCAATGTGCCCAGAAGGACGATAACGATGGACGGCGGAATGATCTGGCCCAAAGTACCGGAGGCTGCGATGACACCTGTCGCGATTTCGGGCGAATAGTTGTTGCGCAACATGGTCGGCAGCGCCAGCAGCCCCATGGTGACAACAGTCGCGCCCACGATCCCGGTGGAGGCCGCAAGAAACGCGCCCACAACCACAATCGATACCGCCAAACCGCCGGGCAGCGGGCCGAAGACGCGCGCCATCGTGGTCAACAAGTCGTTCGCGATCTTCGACCGTTCAAGCGTGATGCCCATCAGAACGAACATCAGAACCGCCAGCAAGGTCTCGATCGACTGCCCCGCCAGAACGCGTTCGTTCATACGGTTCACGATAAAGCTGACGTTCCGGTCCAGCGCGACTTCCCAGCCTTGGGGGAAGACCGATTCACCGATCAGCGGCAAATCCGGATAGCGGAATTTCGATACCGCGTCATTGGGAACGCCCGAGTTCACCAGATCGCGATAGGCTTGCGACGATTGGTCAATCGCCTGATGCACCATCAGACCCGCACTATCGAGTGCGGCGATGATACCGAAAGAGATGATGCCAGCACCGCCGATGGCAAAGGCCACCGGGAAACCGGACAGGATGCCGCCAAAGAGGCAGGCAAAAACAATGATCAGGCCAATTTCGACCCCGTCGAGACCAAATAGCATGGGACGCCCCTTGAATTAATGTGTGCCCTCATAGGCTTCTTCGCCCTCGCCCAACGTATCGCGGTCGAGATATTTATCTTCGCTTTCAGGCCCTTCACGGAACTCTAACAAAGCGCGATAAAACACTGATATTGCTTGCAAGATCACCATTGCGCAGAAGGCACACAGCAGGATCTTGAACAAGAAGTAGCCGTTGAACCCATTGGGCGAAAAGCCGATGGTTTCCACGTTCCACTTGAGCAATCGCGCCTTGCGCAGCAGCAGCTCCAACCGGTCAGAGGCCGATGGGTTCGGTGTCACCAGATGGCGCCACAGGAAGAACCAGCCATAAAGCCATGTGACAATCGCAAAGGGGATCATGAAGAACAGCGCGCCGAACATGTCGATCACGCGCTTGGTACGGAATTTCGCGCCGGCATAGAAGAGGTCAACGCGCACATGCCCGCCTTGTACAAAGGTGTAGGACACACAAAGACAGACGACCAACGCATTGAAAAGCTTCAACTCTTCCGCAAACCAGCTAATATCGAACTGCAGCGGAATACCAAAGCCGATAGAGATATCAGGCCGGGTGAAAATACGTTGCATGAAGACGATGATGATCTGTTGCAACACCATCAAAAGCCCGGCCCAGGCAAAGAAACGCCCGGTGACATTGGCGAAGCCTTCAAGCCCGCGCACACATCCCCACATAAAGCTGCGTTTCCAGATGCCGACAGCCGTGACAATCAGCACTCCGACGAGCAAAACAAAGAACAGCTCTACCGAGGCACCGTAATAGATGAACCGCATCAAGGCTTCGCTATTGGACCAGTCCAGCCACATGGACGGGTTCAGCACCGCTGCAAAGAAATTGTAGAACGCTTCAAGTAGGTTGCCCAGAATGAAGCTGATCAGGTTGCCTTCCTGGAACTGGTCCAAGCAGCTGATCTTGGCCCCTTCCGCCGCGCGGAAAAATCCAGCGCATACTGCATCTTCTGCCATTGATATCCCCCCTTCGCCCGCCCGGTTTCACTGTGGGCTTGGTGCGAAAATTATCCTCGCTTTGCGCGCCCGTGTTCCGGATCGCAAAGTCGCGTGTGGGGCCGCCCAAAGGCAGCCCCCCTGTCATCCCGTGGGGATGGCTTACATTTTGCCCAGAACGCGCTGGCGCTGTTCGACATAGTAGGCGTCGGATTTGGACAGCCATTCAGCCGATGCGGACAACGAGGATTCAAAGCTGTTGCGGATGTCGGCGAACAGCGTGTCATCCATGTTCTCGTCCATAACCTCTTTGGAGGCCGCACCGAATGCATCCCAGACATCATCGGGGAACTGCATGGTTTTCACGCCCTGCTGCTGCAGACGCGCCAATGCGGCACCATTGTTGGCCAGTGTTTCGGCCAGCCCGGTGTGCGTGGTCGCCATCGATGCATATTCGATGATCTTCTGCTGTGCCGGTGTCAGGTCGTTGAACACATCAAGGTTGACCGATGCAGTAAGGCCCGATCCTGGCTCGTGGAAACCAGCGGTGTAGTAGATCTTGGCGACTTCCTGGAAGCCGGCGCGTTCATCCGCGAAGGGGCCAACCCACTCGAGCCCGTCAAGCGCGCCGGAGGACAGCGCCTGATACAGTTCGCCACCGGGGATGTTCTGAACAGACGCGCCCAGTTTACCCAGCACCTTGCCACCCAGACCGGGCATACGGAATTTCAGGCCGTTGAAGTCCGCGGCAGAGTTGATTTCCTTGCGGAACCAGCCACCGGACTGCGAACCGGAGTTACCGGCGAGGAACATCTTCATGTTGAAGATTTCACCGATCTGGTTGTGCAGGTCATGGCCGCCACCGTGCAGATACCAGTTGGTCAGCTCTTGTGCTGTGGCACCGAATGGCACGGCGGTGAAATACGCCAGACCGGGGTGCTGGCCGATGAAGTAGTAGTCAGCCGCGTGATACATATCCGCCTGACCGGAGGAAACGGCGTCAAAAACCTCGAACGCGCCGACGAGCTCTCCCGGGGCTTTCTTTTCGATGGTCAACGTGCCGTCAGACATCTCGTTAACCATGTTGTTGAGGTAGGTCGCGGCGTCATCAAGCACGGCAAAGCCACGGGGCCATGCGGTGACCATGGTCAGCGTGCGTTTGCCTTGGGCGTACAGCGGTGCGGCCAGTGTCGATGCAGCGGCGGCAGACCCGCCAAGCGCGGATGTCTTCAGAAATGAACGACGGTCCATATTGGATACTCCTCCCGAGTTATATGAGGGTGCCCGCGCTTCATTATATGCGCGCGGGTCATTTCAAGTGTCGTTCACTCTACGCAAAAGCGAATGGTTGAAAATACCAACTACTGCGTAGAGGGTGCAGATTTACCGCCCAAATATACGGCAAATATCCCGCCGGACCTGCCATATGTTGTGCATACACGCGTATAGCGGGTGATTTGTGACTTCATCTAGCACTTTGATTCGCGTGGATTTCCCAGTATCAGCGCTGCATGCGCCGCCCGTCTTTCATGATCGCCCCCACCTACGCCCAAAAGCTGACGCTCATCGCCTCTGTGCCGCTGGTGCTGGCGGTGACGGCGATTGCCTTTGTCGTGGCACTGCAGGCGCGCGCGGTGGCCGACCGCGAGATTTCAACGCTCGAGCAGCAGTTGCTGGACGCCAAGAAGGTCGAGCTGCGCAATTATGTGACACAGGCGCGCAACGGCTTTTACTTTGTCTACGGGTCCGCCTCTCCCGATGATGGGGCGGCGAAATCGCAGGTGGCGCAGATCCTCGCAGCGATGATCTATGGCGAGGAAGGTCAGTTCTTTGTCTACGACTACGATGGCACCGCCCTTGTCAGCCCGCGCCAGACCGACCGGATCAACCGCAACTTTGCCGGCGAGACGGACAGCAACGGCACGCCCGTGGTGGACGAGCTGATCCGCATCGCACGCAGTGGCGGCGGGTATCACACCTATATGTGGCCCAAACCCTCTACCGGAGAGGATGCGCAGATGATTACCTATGTCACCTCTTTCCCCAGCTGGCAGTGGGCCGTGGGGACGGGTGTGTTCATCGACGACGTGCTTGCCAGCGGGGCCGCGGCGCGATCCGATGTGCAGGCGCGGGTGCAGCGTACGTTCTTCTATATTGGCGTTATTACGGTGACCGCCCTGCTGCTGGTGTTTGGCACGGGCATGCTGGTCAACCTGCGTGAACGGCGGCTTGCGGATGCGAAGCTCAAAAAGCTGACGCAGCGGGTATTTGACGCCCAAGAGGAAGAGCGCGGCCGCGTGGCGCGCGAACTGCATGACGGCATCAGCCAGATCCTGGTGGGGGTGCGCTATGCGCTCGACAACGCGCGACGCCGGCTGGAAAGGGGCGACGCCCGCGCGGCAGAGCCTTTGGCAAAGGGGATCGACAGCCTTGCACAGGCCATCGCCGAAGTGCGCCGCATCAGCCGCGACCTGCGCCCCAGTATTCTGGATGATCTGGGCCTTGGTCCCGCGCTGAAAACGCTGGTCGAACAATTCGCCCTGCGCACCGGAATTCAGTGCCGCTTCGATACCGTGGTATTCCGCAACCGCTTGGACGACGAGGCCAAGATCGCGCTTTACCGGATCGCGCAAGAGGCGCTGACCAATATCGAACGCCACGCCCGCGCCACCGAAGTTATCGTCGATCTGCGCGGTCACCGACAGGGCGCGACGCTGTCGATCTCTGACAACGGGCTGGGGCTGGCCAAGACACGCTCCACCGCCGGGGGGTTGGGCCTGCGCAATATGCAAGAGAGGATCGAACAGCTAGACGGCACGCTGACCATGCAAACCTCTGCCCAAGGCGGCACCGAGATTACCGCCACCGTCCCGCTGACCCATATGCTGCGCCCGCCGCCGACCGCCCTGCCCTAAGCCCTGATATGCCCCTTCCCGAAAGCTGCCCCATGACCTTTTCAGACACCCAGCCGCCCGCGTTGATCAAAGTGATGATCGTTGACGATCACCCGATGGTCGCCGAGGGCATCCAGTCCATTCTCGAAAGCTATGACGATATCAATGTGGTCGGCTGTCTGCCCAATGGCCGCGCCGCGATCGAGAGCGTCGCGGAACTGGACCCCGATGTGATCCTCATGGACCTCAACATGCCAGAGATCGGTGGGCTGTCCGCGACCGAGATCTTGCTGGAACGCCAACCCGACACCCGCATCGTGATCCTGTCGATGCATGATAACCCCGAATATATCTCTTCGGCGCTGAGCCACGGTGCTATGGGGTATATCCTCAAGGACGTGCCGACGGACGAGATCAAGCTGGCGATCGATACGGTGATGCGCGGCGAACGGTATCTATGCACCGGCGCGCAAGGGTCGCTTGAACCCAAGGATGCCGCGCGTGAATCCCTGACCGAACGCGAACAGACGATCCTGTTGCAACTGGCACAGGGGAAATCCAACAAAGAGGTCGCGCTGACCTTGGATATCTCGGTGCGCACCGTCGAAACCCACCGCAAGAATATCAAGCGCAAGCTTGGCATCTCTTCCACCGCAGGGCTGACGCGCTATGCGATGGAACACGGTGTGCTGCAAGGAACCGGAGTGCGACTCTAGCTGATAGGGACCGAGAAATGCCCCCAATTTTGCAAAAATTAGAAAATTCAGGATTTCGCGCAATAAATGAAAAGATTTTTTGCACCCAGCGACACTTTTATCGACAATAGAGCATTGACGCCCCTTTGTGGCGCTCATAATGTCCATGCACGCAATGAGGGGCCTTTGGCTATGACAGATCTAGCTTTGACAGATATCGTCGTCATTCTAAGACACACGCGCATGGGCCGGTAACGGCAGACCATAATAGTCACCATGCGCCCCCGTCAAAATCGGGGGCTTTTTTTTGCGCAACGTATTTTTTGATAAACCACCGCCTGACGGAGCACCAAGATGACACGTAAAATGACCGGAGCGAAAATGATCGTTCAAGCCCTGATTGATCAGGGTGTCGATACCGTATTTGGCTATCCCGGCGGCGCTGTCCTACCGATCTATGACGAGGTGTTCCAACAAAACAGCATCAAACACGTGCTGGTGCGTCACGAACAAGGGGCGGTCCATGCCGCCGAAGGCTATGCGCGCTCGACCGGAAAACCGGGCGTTGTTCTTGTCACCTCGGGCCCCGGTGCCACCAATGCGGTGACCGGCCTGACGGATGCCTTGCTTGATTCCATTCCGCTGGTGGTCCTGACGGGTCAGGTGCCGACTTTCATGATCGGCTCTGACGCGTTTCAAGAGGCCGATACCGTTGGCATCACCCGCCCCTGCACCAAGCACAACTGGCTGGTGAAAGAGACAGACAAGCTGGGCGGCGTCCTGCACGAGGCGTTCCATGTGGCCACCAGCGGGCGCCCCGGCCCCGTTCTGGTCGACATCCCGAAAGACGTGCAATTCGCCACGGGGGAATACACGCCCAAGAAGCCGTCCACCTCGCATTACCAGCCGCCCGTCAAAGGCGACATGACCGAGATCACCGAACTGGTGGCCGCCATCGAGACCGCCAAGCGCCCGATTTTCTATACCGGCGGCGGCGTCATCAACTCCGGCCCTGCGGCGTCGCAACTGCTGCGCGAATTGGTCGAGGCGACAGGCTTTCCCATCACCTCTACCTTGATGGGGCTTGGCAGCTATCCGGCGTCGGGTGACAAATGGTTGGGGATGCTCGGCATGCATGGTCTTTACGAGGCCAATATGGCGATGCACGACTGCGATCTGATGATCAACATCGGCGCGCGCTTCGACGACCGGATCACCGGCGTCGTCGACATGTTCAGCCCCAAATCCAAGAAAGCGCATATCGACATCGACCCGTCGTCGATCAACAAGATCATCCGCGTGGACATCCCTATCGTCGGCGACGTGGGCCATGTGCTTGAAGATCTGCTGAAGGTCTGGAAATCGCGCGGCCGCAAGACAAACACCGAAGCCGTTGGCAAATGGTGGAAGAAGATCGAGGAATGGCGCAACGTCGACTGCCTCAAATTCGAGCAAAAAGGCAAGATCATCAAACCGCAATACGCGCTCTCGCGGCTTGAGGCGTTGACCAAAGGGCGTGACCGCTATGTCACCACCGAAGTAGGCCAGCACCAGATGTGGGCCGCGCAATACCTTGGTTTCGAGGATCCGAACCGCTGGATGACCTCTGGTGGGCTGGGGACGATGGGCTATGGTTTCCCTGCCTCCATCGGCGTGCAGATGGCGCATCCTGACGCGCTGGTCATCAACGTTGCGGGCGAAGCCTCCTGGCTGATGAACATGCAGGAAATGGGCACCGCGATGCAATACGGCCTGCCGGTGAAACAGTTCATCCTGAACAACGAACGCTTAGGCATGGTCCGCCAGTGGCAAGAGCTGCTGCACGGCGAGCGCTATTCCCAAAGCTGGTCTGAATCCCTGCCCGATTTCGTCAAGCTGGCCGAAGCTTTCGGGGCCAAGGGGATCATCTGTTCGGACCCCGACGATCTGGACGACGCGATCATGGAGATGCTCGATTATGACGGTCCGGTGATCTTTGACTGTCTGGTGGAAAAACACGAAAACTGTTTCCCGATGATCCCGTCGGGCAAAGCGCATAACGACATGATGCTGGCCGGTGTCGATACGCAAGGTGTGATCGACGCCAAAGGATCGGTCTTGGTCTAAGCCGCCAACGGCACAAGGAAACACATCGGCGCGGGGTCGCGCGCCGAGATTGAACAAATCTTAGAAGGACAGTGTCATGTCAGCCCTAAAGATCAAAAAAGGCTCCAACAGCCATTCCGCCTATAACCTACGTCCCAATTTCTCGGATGTGATCGAACGCCACACGCTGGCCGTACTGGTCGAGAACGAACCCGGCGTGCTGGCGCGCGTCATCGGTCTGTTTTCGGGCCGTGGCTATAACATCGACAGCCTCACCGTGGCAGAGGTTGACCACACAGGCCACCTTAGCCGCATCACAATCGTCACCTCGGGCACGCCGCAGGTGATCGAGCAGATCAAGGCGCAGCTGGGGCGGATTGTGCCAGTACACGACGTGCATGACCTGACCGTCGAAGGCCCCGTGGTCGAGCGTGAGCTTGCGATGTTCAAGGTGAATGGCACCGGCGACAAACGTGTCGAAGCGCTGCGTCTTGCGGATATCTTCCGCGCCAACGTTGTCGATAGTACCTTGGAAACATTCGTATTCGAGATCACCGGCGCGCCCGAGAAGATTGACGCATTTGCCGAATTGATGCGCCCCTTGGGGCTGGTGTCCGTGGCACGGACGGGCGTGGCAGCCCTGTCGCGCGGCGACTGATACGCTAAGGTGGCAGGCTGAGGTCTGGCCGGCTCCGGCCGGACTAGGCCTGACCGCGGTGACGGAACTCTACCGGCGGGGCGGCTTTTGGGCGGAATGGAAGCACCTCGCCGCCGGTTTGCTTTCGCGTAATGCCGGCGGAATGGCGCAGCAGTTTGTTCGGCAAATCAGCGTCCGCCTTGGATCGCACGACCTTGGGGTTGAGCGCTTTGCGCAACTTGGCCTCGTGGTAGACCTCGAACTGGACCAGATCACCAGCATCAAAACAGCTTGTTGTCTGGTTCACTGTCGCGGGGTCACCCTGGAAATATGCAAGGTCGCCGTGATCCTCGCACCAGAACACAGCTTTGTTGGATCGGGCATCGCTCCAAAGTACCACACCGTACATTTAACTGTTCCTTCCAGATGCTTACAGACATGAGAGATAATCATGTCATTTTTACAAATTGTCGATTTTTTTACGAAATCAATTTGTGTCGCGCGCACCGGAATTTGACGCTGAATAGCGTCATTAAACAGCCTTATATTGCAAATCCCCTTGCAAATTCGTTCAAAGGTTGTGAAGTTTAGTTCAATTAATTTTAACGGACTGATTTCATTACGAACCCCGCCGATATCAGGACAATTTTCGGGTCAAATTTAAAAAAACTTTCAGTAGGTTACCCCTCCATCACCTACCTCGCGCAGGAACTGGGGATCAATCGCACGCAGTTCAATCGATATCTATCGGGGGAAAGCTTTCCGCGCCCCGATATTCTGGACCGGATGTGCAAGTTTTTCGACGTTGATGCGCGTGTCCTTCTGGAGCCCTTGGAAGAGATCAAGAAGATCGAACCCTCCCCGCCGGATTTCATGGGCGACTTTATCGTTTCGGGCGCGCTGGACCTGCCCGAAGCCACGTTTCCCAGTGGTTTCTACCGCTTCTCGCGTCGCAGTTTTCTTTACCCCGAGAAATTCGCCTTGGGATTGGTTATGGTGTTTCGCAGTGGCCGGCATACCTATCTGCGCGGCTACGAGGCCCCTCACGCCATGCGCATCCAAAGCCTGCCCACCCATTCGGAATTGCGCGAATATCGCGGCGTGGTGCTGCAGCAGGAAGAAGGCATCGCCATTATCGCCTCGCGGCGCGGCGCGATGACCTCTTCGTTCAACTATCTGGGGCGGATCGCGTCATTCAACAACAATTTCTGGGTCGGATATATCACCCGCACGGTGCCGGAAAATTCGATCGGGTTGCGGGCGACGCGGCTGGTCTATGAATACCTTCCGCAAACCCCGTCGGCCGTGTTGCAGGCCGCCCGCTTGAAGGGGCTGTGCGAGGCAAGCGATCTTGAACCCTTTCACCGCCACCTTCTGCGCACCGAATTCGCCTTTGAATGACCGCTACGCCAGCGGCGGCGGGCGCATCTGGGGCCACTGCGTTGCCGCGTGCCACTGCTGCGCCAGTTGAAGCAGCGCCGTATCGCTGCCCCGCGGTCCGATCATCTGTAGCCCCGCAGGCAGCCCCTCCGCGCCGAAACCGGCGGGGATGTTGACAACCGGCAGCCCCACCAGACCGGCTGGCACCACGACCTGCATCCAGCGGTGATAGGTATCCATGTCCCGTCCGGCGATCTGTGTCGGATGCACCTGATCCACGTCAAAGGGCCAAAGCTGCGCCGAAGGCAGCACCAGCACGTCAACCTCTTCAAACAGCGCGGTGACACGGCGATACCAATCCGACCGCGTCAGGCTGGCGCGCTGCACCTCCTGCCCCGTGAACCCGAGCCCGCGCTCGATCTCCCATTGAGCGGCGGGCTTGAGCTTGTCGCGGGTTTCCGGATCGCGGTAGAGCGCGCCCAATCCGGCAGCAACGGCAAAAGACCGCAGCGTGGTCCAGCTGTCCCACATCGCGTCCGCGTCAAAGGGGGCTGGCACATGGGTCACCCGATGCCCCAGGGCGGCCAGTTGATCCAGGGCCGCTTTGCTCACGTCCTCGATCCCGTCTTCATAGGCAAAGGCACCGCCCCAGTCGCCCAGCCACCCGATGCGGCGCGTGGGCGACAGGGTGTCCATCTGCGGCAAGCTTGGGCCGGGTGACAGGCCGAGGGGTTGCTTGGGGTCCTCTCCGGTCATTGTGTCCAGCAAGGCCGCCAGATCGCGGGGGCAGCGCGCCATCGGGCCTGCCATGCTCAGCTGATGCAGGAACATATCGCCCTCTGGCTCTGCCGGTACAGTGCCCCAGCTGGGGCGCATGCCGTAGACGTTGTTCCAGCCCGCGGGGTTGCGCAGGCTGCCCATCATGTCGGACCCGTCAGCGATGCTCAGCATCCCCGTGGCCAAGGCAGCCGCCGCCCCGCCCGAAGACCCGCCAGCCGAACGTGTGTGGTCATAGGGGTTCCGCGTCGGGCCATAGACGGGGTTGAACGTGTGGCTGCCCAACCCGAATTCAGGCGTATTCGTCTTGCCAATGATGATCGCCCCCGCCGCGCGGATGCGGGCGACAAAGACGCTGTCCTTCTGGGCAATCGTTCCGGCGAACAGCGGTGATCCCTTAGCTGTTGGCAAGCCCTTGGCATCGGATAAATCCTTGATCGCAATGGGAATACCGTGCAGCCATCCGACCCGAGGCGTGGCGTCGGCCCTATCGGCTTCGGCCAGAAGCTCCGCGCGCGGGCGCAGCGCGACGATGGCATTGACCGCGCCGTTCACGGCATCGATGCGCTCTAGCGTGGCCTCCATCAAAGCACGCGCCGTCAGGCTGCCGTTCGCCAAAGCCTCCGATTGGGCCAAGGCCCCGATGTCTAGTATGTTCATGGCCGAGCCCTCCGTTCGGGGTCATAGAACGGAAGGCCGCAGCGGGATGCAAGGGGTGCCGGGAAAAGTGCTGCACGAGACAAGGCCGCCCGCGCGCAGTTGCCTGATATTTGGCCTTAGCCTTCTTGCGCCTCGGCGCGGGTCTTGCCCGACACGGCAAGTGCCAGCGCGGCCCCCATCAACCCGTCAAGGTCACCATCCAGCACCCCTTTGGTATCCGAGGTTTCATAGTTGGTGCGCAGGTCTTTGACCATCTGGTACGGCTGCAAGACGTAGGACCGGATCTGGTTGCCCCAGCCCGCATCGCCCTTGTTTTCATGGGCTTCGTTGATGGCCGCGTTGCGGCGGTCCAGCTCCATCTGATACAGCCGCGATTTCAGCGCCTTCATCGCGATGTCGCGGTTCTGGTGCTGCGATTTCTCAGAGCTGGTCACGACGATGCCGGTAGGATGGTGCGTGATCCGCACGGCCGAGTCGGTGGTGTTTACGTGCTGACCACCGGCCCCCGAGGACCGATAGGTGTCGATGCGGATGTCGCTGGGGTTGATGTCGATTTCAATGTTGTCGTCCACCACCGGATACACCCAGATAGAGGTAAAGGACGTGTGCCGTTTGGCGGCGCTGTCAAAGGGGCTGATCCGCACCAGACGGTGCACACCGGATTCCGACTTGAGCCAGCCATAGGCATTCGGGCCGCTGATCTTGTAGGTCGCCGATTTGATCCCCGCCTCTTCGCCGGGGCTTTCGGATTGCAGCTCGACTTTATAACCCTTTTTCTCGGCCCACCGGACATACATGCGCGACAGGATATTGGCCCAGTCACAGCTTTCGGTGCCGCCTGCCCCTGCGTTGATTTCAAGGAAGGTGTCATTGCCGTCGGCCTCGCCGTTCAACAGCGCTTCCAGCTCTTTCTGGGCGGCTGTCTCGGCCAGCTTTTTCAACGCGGTCTCGGCCTCTGCGATAACCTCGTCGTCGCCTTCCATCTCGCCCAATTCGATCAGTTCGATGTTATCGGCCAGTTCTTGTTTGATGCCCTCGTAGGTGGCGATGGAATCGACCAGCGCCTGACGGTCGCGCATCAGCTTTTGCGCCGCATCGGGATCATCCCACAGATTGGGGTCTTCGACACGGGCGTTGAATTCTTCCAGACGGTATGGCGCGGTTTCGACGTCCAGACGCTGTGCCAACAGCTCCAGCGACTTGCTGATCTTATCCGCTGTATTTTGTGCATCTGCGCGCATGGTATCCTGCCTTTAAATAGATCGCGGCCCCGAATAGCCGGGGCCGCGTTTCAAATAGACCAGCGCCGCAACTTGGGCAAGCGCTGTAGAATGGGGCCGGGCCTAGTACAACCCGCCGGAGCTGATGCTGCCAAAGCTTGCCTTGGGCCCGACACGCGCCTTCTTACCGGTAGAGGTCGTGACCTCGCGCGCGCCGCCGCCGGCTTCTTCGACCAGAGGCAGATCCGCCCCCATCGCAAAGCCGCCATCAAAGGTGATCCCGAACAGCGGCTCTTCGCCGTCACGGAAGTATTCGGCCACAACGTTGTTTCCTGCCGCGCTGTCAGACAGACGTGCACCGGTGAAGCGGTCGATCTTGATGAAGTGACCGCCGGGGGGCACTTCGAAGGGGCCGCCGCCGTATTTCTTGATCGCTTCGCTCATGAACCGCTGGAATACAGGGCCACACATCCCCGCCCCATAGGCACGACGCCCCAGCGAGCGCGGGTTGTCAAAACCGATATAGCAGCCCGCCACGATATTGCTTGAGAAGCCGACGAACCAGACGTCTTTGGCGTCGTTGGTGGTGCCGGTCTTGCCCGCGATTGGCACGGGCAGGTTCACCGCCCCACGCGCCGTACCGCGATCCACGACGCCCTTCATCATCGATGTCAGCTGATAGGCCGTGATCGGGTCCATCACCCGTTCGCGGTTCGAGATGATGCGCGGCCCCACACCGGGGGCCAGCGTTTCAAGCTGGCAATCGTTACAGATGCGTTGGTCGTGTTTGTAGACAGTGCGGCCATAGCGGTCCTGCACACGGTCCACCAGCGTCGGCTGCACCCGTTCGCCACCATTGGCGAACATCGCATAGGCCGACACCATCTGGTAGAGCGTGGTTTCCTGCGAACCAAGCGCGTTGGCAAGCACTGGCGACAGGTTGTCATAGACCCCGAACCGTTCGGCATAGTCGCCAACGGTGTTCATCCCGACCTCTTGCGCCAGACGGATGGTCATGAGGTTCCGCGACTGTTCGATACCCGTCCGCAGGGGCGTCGGCCCGTAGAACTTGTTCGACGAGTTTCGTGGCCGCCACATGCCTTGGGGTGTGTTGATCTCGATCGGGGCATCCACAACGATGGTCGCAGGGGTATAGCCGCTGTCCAATGCCGCAGCATAGACAAAGGGTTTGAAGCTCGACCCCGGCTGGCGTTTCGCCTGTGTCGCACGGTTGAACACTGACGCCTGATAGGAGAAACCACCCTGCATCGCGATCACGCGCCCTGTGTTCACGTCCATCGCGACAAAGCCGCCCTGCACTTCCGGGATCTGACGCAGGGTCCAGCGGATGAACGACCCGTCACTATCCGCGGTCATGCGGCGCACCAGCACCC